>CASFUI010000023.1 GCA_949297565.1 uncultured Eubacteriales bacterium | reverse complement strand
GCATGGGCCGCAAGAATTTTCTGTGTCATTGTCATTCCCATTGTATCAATCAATCCTCCTAATCTCTGTAAATATTTTCCGCACCGCTTTGATGATATTAAGCAAGCAATCCGGTAACTGATTGTATTTTAATATAATCAATGATATAATGCAAATACATATTATATATATCAATTATAACTTACAGTTATAAGGAGAGCATTTCATGAATACAGCAAATATTTCACTCTATCACATTTTTCTGACAGCCGCTCAGTCGCCCAGCATATCCGCTGCGGCACAGAGTTTGTATATAAGCCAGCCTGCCGTTAGCAAGGCCATTAAAAAGCTGGAGGACTCCCTCGGCGTAAGCCTGCTTGTGCGCTCGTCAAAGGGCATACAGCTCACAAACGAGGGAAATATTTTATATCAGTATCTTCACAGCGCATTTGAGACCATAAATGCCGCCGAGGACACGATAAAGCATATCCATGAGCTTGGAATTGGGCACATAAAAATCGGCGTGAGCTCGACTCTATGCAAGCATATACTGCTTCCGTGCCTCAAAAGCTTTCTGTCGATACATCCCCACATTCAGATTACTATTGTCTGCCAGTCTACCAGCCATACAGTAGAACTTCTTGAAAACCGTGAGATAGACATCGGACTTATTGCAAAGCCCGACAGCGCCAAAAAACTTAACTATATAAGCGCGGGATTGATACACGATTTATTTGTGTCAACTCCCCAGTATATATCGGGACTTTTAGAGCGGGAAAAAATCGGACGGGAGCAGATACTAAGCCATGCAAACCTGATTCTGCTTGACAAAAACAATCTCACGCGAAAATATATAAACACATATCTAAACAGCTGGAATATCTCTTCCGATACCGCAATGGAAGTAAACAGCATGGAGCTTTTAATCGATTTTGTAAAGACAGGTCTCGGAGCAGGCTGTATAATACGCGAATTTATCACAGAAGAGCTGAAAGCAAAGACTCTGATTCCGATAAAAGCTCCCTCCTCGATAAAACCTCGCCAGATTTGCTTTGCTTACAGCAAATCATTTTCACCAAATGACTCTGCCGCGGCACTGATAGAATACCTGAAAAATATATACGAATGAGCGCCGAATATATTATCATGAATTGCATATATTAAACATATAAACGCTGGTAACGGAGGCAGAAAATGAAAAAAATCAAGCCATATCTTACAGCAGGATTTATATTTGTTCTTGTTGCGGGTACACTTGCACATTTTGTCTATGACTGGACAGGAAAAAATTCTCTGGCAGGACTGTTCACACCCGTAAATGAATCTACCTGGGAACATATGAAGCTTGTATTTTTTCCCATGCTTATATATTCACTTTTTGTTTATTTCATATTTCAAAAGGAATATCCGTGTATTCTGTACGCATTTCTTGCCGGAACACTCGCGGGAACATATATAATGCCTGTAATTTTCTACACATACACGGGAATAATAGGACGCAATTTCTTTGTTCTCGACCTTGTAACCTTTCTTCTGTGTGTTATAACAGCCTTTGCGGCAGCTTCCAAACTCTCCGCGCGATGTATCTCAGGAGTTCCCATAACTCCTTATCCGAACTGTTTCGGATTTTTTATCGGAACTCTTTCACTGCTGACACTAGCCGCATTTATAATATTTACGATTTATCCTCCGGAAATAGGACTGTTCGCGCCGCCGGCCTGAAAAAGTTCAGGTAAATGTTGCTAATATTTTAACAGTTCAGACCGCGCCATTCGCAAAATTTTTATTGACATTTTTCACTTATTATATTATTATATTAGCTGTCTTTGGCAGAGCTTTTGATATCAGGTTCAGTATCAGTTTCGCTGACGCACAAAAGCCGTCGATGATATACCGGAATGTGGCTCAGTTTGGTAGAGCGCTTCGTTCGGGACGAAGAGGTCGCGTGTTCGAATCACGTCATTCCGATTATATAATACAGCTTAAAGCAGAAGAGGGTGTTCCATAAATCATAAAATGATTTTGTGGGCAGCCCTCTTTCTTTTATCAGAATATCTGTCAAAAGATTTTTCTTATCTGTTTACAATGAGTACCATTTGGAGTATCTTTATCAAAGGTTACAAACTAAATATGTTCAGATGATAAGGAGTTCTATATTAAAATGGAAAAAGTCAAAGAGTTTATTAAACGCAACATAAAAATAGTAATCCCTGCTGCGATACTGCTTGTACTAATACTTGCGTCAGTCATTTATTTCATATCGCAGCCAAAAACGCAAAATGATAATAATACAGATAATCAGACAGCGGAAAGAATCGAAACAACAGCACAAAATGACACGAAGAAAGATGAAGCAAATACAGAGGATAAAAAAGAAGATAACAGAGAAAACAATGAAGAAAAAAATGATAATACTTCAGACAATACATCTGCCGGTGCTGCCAACAGTGACACTTCCGGCAGCAGCACAACTTCCAGTGAAGTTTCAACCAGCAGTAACTCAGAAGAAAGTTCACAGACAGCGCATCAACACGTCTGGAAAGAGCACACCGCCGAGAAATGGGTTGAGGACATTGTGACGGTAGTAGACCAGCCTGAACGATATGAGGAATATAATCTGTATCGAATGTATTGGTACGATAAAGGCACATGGGAGGAAACAAGAGACCCTTCTCGTTTTAATGCGTGGGAGCGTGATAGGACAGGCGGACCATTCTCTCCAAACTCAATTAATATGGTCAAAAATCCTGAAGATTGCCCACTTTTTACGGGATACAATGAACTGGGACAGCCAACCTATACAGGAGACCAT
>CASFUI010000022.1 GCA_949297565.1 uncultured Eubacteriales bacterium | reverse complement strand
CCTGTTCCCGCTGTTGTCGGTATTGCAATAATCACAGTCGTTTTCTTTACTACTTTTAAAATGCCCGCCATTTTTTTCAAATCCTTTTTAGGGCGCGCAACACACGCTCCGACTGCTTTTGCACAGTCCATCGAGGAGCCTCCCCCAAAAGCGATAATACAGTCGCATTCTCCGGCGCGATAACATTTCAGAGCCTCCATAACCATCTCAGTAGTAGGGTTTGCACCGGTCCTGTCATATACAACAGGCTGTCTTCCGTTTTCAGAAAGATGACGCTCGAGATTTTTTGTAAGTCCCAGACCTCTTATCTGTCCGTCAGTTACCAAAAGCGGTCTTTTCAATTTATTTTCCCGCATTATTTCATTTACATCCTCTATGCTGTGCTTTATAACAGGATTCCTGTAAGGAAGCAGCGGGAGTGCCGCTCTAAACACCTTCTGATAAATTCGACAATATATTTTTTTTGCTGCGTTCATTTTGTTTTGTCCTCCGTATATCGGGCAATACTGTCCTATAACGTATGACAAGTATGCCCAAATTCTGAATAATGATTTATCTTCTCAAAGCTTTTAACATTGCTATCTCTCTTGCATAGCCCGGTGCGTCATTTGGCGTCTCGAGATAAAACGGCAGATTTTTCAGAGCCTCATGATTGATTATCGCGGCAAATGCCTCCGTTCCTATTGATCCCTCTCCTATTTTCTCATGTCTGTCCTTGTGGCTTGCAAACGGATTTTTAGAATCATTTATGTGAACAGCTTTCAGTCTGTCAAGCCCTATCACGCTGTCAAACTCAGAAAGCACACTGTCCAGATTGCCTGCAATATCATATCCGGCATCATACACATGGCATGTATCAAGGCATACGCCCAGATGCGAGTCAAGCTCCACCTTCTCGATAATTCTCTGCAGCTCCTCAAAGCTTCTTCCTATTTCCGAGCCTTTGCCCGCCATTGTCTCAAGAAGTACCGTTGTTGTCTGAGATGCTTCAAGCGCGTCATTCAGCATTTCGGCGATATAGTCAATGCCTATTTCCACGCCCTGCTTTACATGACTTCCTGGATGAAAATTATACATGTTCCCCGGAATATACTCCATTCTCTTTAAATCGTCCTTAAATGTCTGTCTCGCAAAATTTCTTGTCTCCTCATCTGCGGAGCAGGCGTTCAGAGTATACGGAGCATGAGCCAGAATGACATCAATACCGTTTTCTCCCGCAAACTCTTTAAACCTTTGCACATCCTCCTCATCAATCGCCTTTGCCGCGCCGCCTCTTGGATTTCTTGTAAAGAACTGAAATGTATTTCCGCCCAGTGAAATTATTTCCTTTCCCATATTCAAGAAACCCTTAGATGATGAAAGATGACAGCCTATTTTAAACTTATTTTCCAAATTGCTCTCCGTTTCCGCTCATAAGCCCTTTTCCTGACTCTGTATTCGCCTTCTGAATACAAGACGGGCTTTTGTGCTTTTATATTTTAATATACTCGTTGTAAACGTCTCTCTTAGAGATACCTCTGTCCTTAGCGGCTGCTTTCATTGCCTCTTTCTTATCCATTCCCTGAGAAATATACATATCGACATGCTCTGAGATACTCATATCCTCCCACCTTGCCTGCTGCTCCTTTTTTATCTCGGACATTGACTTTCCCTCAATAACCAGAACATACTCCCCGCGAGGCTCATTTTGTTCATAATACTCCGCCGCCTCAGAAAAGGTTGTCAGAAAAACATTCTCATGCTTTTTGGTGAGCTCCTTGCACAACGAAAGCTTTCTGTCAGCTCCGAAAATATCCATAAGCTCCGCGAGCGTTTTTTTCAGACGATGAGGCGCCTCGTACACGATCATAGTTCTCGTTTCATTTTTAAGAGACTCAAGCACCTCTCTTCGCTCCTGCCTGTCTGCCGGCAGAAAAGCCTCAAACGCAAATCTTCTTGTTGGCAGCCCTGACATAGTAAGCGCCGTGATGCACGCCGCCGCTCCCGGAAGAGAGGTTACGGTGATTCCTGCCTCATGGCACTGTCTTACAAGCTCTTCCCCCGGGTCGGAAATACCGGGTGTGCCCGCGTCTGTTATAACTGCAATATCCGCACCCGCAAGCAGTTTTTCTACCAGAACTCTTGCCTTGTCATATTTGTTAAACTCATGATAGCTTGTCAGAGGCGTTCTTATATCAAAATGACTGCACAGCTTCATGCTGTTTCTTGTATCCTCAGCCGCAATCAAATCCACTTCCTTAAGCGTCCTTAACACGCGAAATGTTATATCTTCCAGATTTCCAATCGGTGTAGCGCACAGATAAAGTGTACCCGGACATTTTCTTCTGCTGCTGATGTCTTCTGCGCTATGATTCTTATTTTTCATACTGGTCTCCATTCCTGAGCGTTTTCGCGAAGGAACGCGAAGAAAAATTCGCGGAGGTGATTTTTCTTCTGCGATAAGTGCTGTTTGTGACGCTCCGGCACAAACAGATGTATGAAAAATAAGCTATCAAGCTTATTTTTCATACTGGTCTCCATTATACATTTTTAACAGCTCCTCGGTATAACTTCCGTCGCGGTTATATACAATAAGCGGAGGCTCTGTGTCAAGCTGCGTCCTTCCCCCTTTAACTGCTTCTATAAGCACCATATTTGAAGGCTTATCCGAATACGGATGAATCATTCTCATTCTCTTCGGCTCAAGCCCGTGTTTTCCCATAACCGAAAAAATCTCGACAAGCCGCTTCGGACGATGCACCATATAAAAACGGCCTCTCACCTTTAAGCAGTCCGCCGCAGTTCCTATTACATCATCAAGCGTGCACAGAAGCTCATGCCTTGCAATCGCCTTAGCGCTGTCGGGATTGACAATTCCGTGCTTCTCAGTCATATAGGGAGGATTGCTTGTAACCACATCAAACAGCTTGCCGCAAAACAACAGCTTTGCCTCTTTAATGTCTCCATGTACCATTTCAATTTCTTCGCCAAGCTTGTTGAGCTCTACGTTTCTCACGGCAAGCGAATAACTCGTATCCTGAATTTCAAGGCCGGTAAAATGTGCACCCGTATTTTTGGCGTGCATCAAAATCGGAATTACACCGTTGCCCGTTCCCAAATCAAGCACCTGCTGCCCCTTTTCCGCCTTTGCAAATGAAGATAACAACACGGCGTCCATGCCGAAGCAAAAACACGCCGTATTCTGAATCAATCTATATCCCTTGCACTGCAGGTCATCAATTCGTTCATTTAACTGCATTGCATAATCAGTCATCTGTAATATGTGACTGTCCTTCCTTTCTCTCTAACTCTTCAAGCTCCTTCAGTTCTTTGTCGTTAATCTGAACTTTATCATTTCTGTGTCTTGACTTAAACCTAAGCTCTGACACAGGATACTCCCTGATTTCCTTTTCGTCATTGTCGAGCGTCACAATAACCTTTACACGCTGACGCAGAACATTAACGCTTGAAACCTCTCCCTTTAACTTATCAGAGGTTGTAACAAAATCTCCAACCGCCGGCAGCTTGCTGTTCAGCTCCTCGTAGGTCTCCTGCTCATTTTTGAGACAGCACATAAGCCGTCCGCACACACCTGAAATCTTAGTCGGATTAAGCGAAAGATTTTGCTCCTTAGCCATTTTAATTGATACAGGGATAAATTCCGGCATATAAGTGGCACAGCAGAGAGGTCTGCCGCATGATCCGATTCCGCCGCGGATTTTCGCCTCATCTCTGACACCAATCTGTCTCAGTTCAATCCTTGTCTTAAACACTGACGCCAAATCCTTCACAAGCTCTCTGAAATCAATTCTTCCGTCTGCTGTAAAATAAAATAAAATTTTAT
>CASFUI010000021.1 GCA_949297565.1 uncultured Eubacteriales bacterium | reverse complement strand
TGACTGCTGCTGTTCATTTTTGTCATAACCGATTACCAGCACACCAGAGTTTTCGTCAAAAAACTCAACATAGTAATATGTTGCGGTATAAATATTTTCTATTTCACACGTTATCCAATTTGCCCCCATATCATTCGAATATATAAGGGTGACTGGAATTCTGTCGCTGCCCGATGTCTTTCCTCCGTACATGAAAGCCGTCTTTGTCGTGCTTATATAGTAGCTTCCTCTTTTCAGCTCCGTCTCGGAATCATCCGCCATGAGAAGATTTGATGTGTCAACAGGAACGGTTACATACTTTTCTCCTCCGTCATATGTAACCGAAAGAGTATTATTTTTAATCTCATACTGTGTAAGCGACTTTTTATCTGTATCATCTATCTCATCAATCCCGCTCACGCTGCTGTTTTTGCTCTCATTGTACTGCGCTATCCCGTAATCCTCAGGCGTCACAATAGACTTAACATAAACAGTTGCGGTCCCGTCATAGTGATTGTCTATGCAGAATGTAACCACCCACTCAAAGCTCATACGTCCGTTGTCAAGCACACCGTTCCACGATGCAAAATTCTCCGCGTTTTTTTCGTTTACAGACGCCGAAAATCCTATCAGAACTGTATCTTCCGAGGCGTCGAGAGTTTTTGTCTTTTCTATTTCCACCTTTTTCAACGACTTAGACCATGAAAGATATTTCTGAGTATACTGAGCCGTAAATTCACGTATCCAGATATCGCCTATCTCGTCAATCTTTAAATCAGAAAAATTATCATCAAGCGTGTGCGTCTGAGCCTCGTCCGTATCTTTTAAAACATTGCCCTCCGCATCTATGAGTACGCTGAAGGTATAACGTGACTTAAGCACGATCTCCCTTGCCTTGTTCTGGCGAAAGTTATAGTACCACATAAAGAAAAATACAAGGATAAAACCGAGGATTATCGCTGCTTTTAATATTATATTTCCGATTTTGTTTCTGTCACCCACGGTTAATTTTCCTCCTTATATAGTTCATTAAATCTCAGTTAAATAATCTATCTACATTTCACGTTTAATATACATAGCTTCTCTCATGATTTTTCTGTAATATTTATACCACCATAAAAATACAGAAGCGCCTGCTCCGAGCAAAAACATCATAACGGCGAACAGAGGATGCACCACCGACATCCAGTCATACGCAACACGTCTCTCAATCAGAGGAAAGCCGTATGCCGCCATTATACACAGCGCCATGACAAGACCGTTATACACTCCCCTGTTATTATAAAGCGACTTTATCTTATCAAACATTATAATTGCAAGCATTTCACCGATTGGTCTGCACATTGCCGTCACAAAGCTTAATATAAGACTGTGCCAAAACGATACGCCGTATATGGCAAGAATAATTGTAAAGTACACAAAATCAGTAATTATCTTATATACAAGCTTACCCAGAAAATTCATATACGGACTTATGAGCATTATTCTGATCATCAGATAGTCCCTGTCACCCATGGAGAGAAGCGTTGTATTCGCAAGACTTCCACATACGGTGGAAAGCATGAAAAATAAAAATATAAGCGCAAGCTCTCTGTGCGCCGCTATCAGCGGGCAAAAATGCGCAATGACAAGGTACGGAATATATATAAACACACCGACATATAAAAATTTGCGCAAAAACTCAAACAGTACAGTTCCTATCTGAGCCGCCGCTCCTATCGCTGTTTTAAGCCTGCTGTTATTTTTTTCAACAGCCTGATGTTCTATAACTTTACCCAGACCCGGAATTCTTATAAGCAGCGCAAGAAAACGATTCATTCCCTCATGAAACTTCAGTATTTTCTCCGCAAACATCTTTTTAAAAATCATCATTCTTCCAGTTCTCCCAAAATATCAAGTATAGCCCTCTTTATCTCCGGAATATCAATCATATCAGCCGTAACCTCGTTTAACTCACCGTTGCTTAAAACAAGAATATCCGGAGCAATTCTCCTTGCCATATTAAGAATACCCGTAGAAATCAAAACGACATGTCCTTTTGACTCCTCTCCAAGCACCTCAAGAAATGTATCAATATATTCCTCGCCGCAGTAATCCAGCGGCTCATCAAATAAAATAACATACGGTCTCTGCACAAGAAACGCCGCAAGCTGCAGACGTTTCTTATCCTCAAATGTATATTCACATATAAGTCTGCCGCGCACCGTCTTATCCAGTTTTACTCTGTCAAGATAAACCTCCGGCTGCTGCGCCTCCCTTTGAAACTCACATAAATATCTTATAAATTCTTCTCCGGATATAAACATAGGAAGAACACTCTGCTTTGCCGCAAAAAATAAATCGGCCTTCTCCTTAGATACGACAGTTCCGCCATCTGTTGTCAGGTCGCCGCATATACACTCAAACAGCGTAGTTCTGCCTGCTCCCGCACCTCCGAGAATAGGATAAAGCCTTCCCTCCTCAAAGGTATAGCTTATATCAGACAAAACCTCCGTTTTGTCATATATTTTTTTTACATGACTTAACTGCAGCATAAAATCCTCATTTCTGTAAATTATCTGTAAGTATAGATTAAAAAATATTATATTTAATTATATTACAACACACTGTATCTTGTAAAGTTGCAATAACATGTCTTTAATGATATAATTTTGTCTTCGTATTGAGAAAATATTTTAAGATTTGTTAATACTGAAATACAGAAAGGTTTTTACTTAAAATGAAATTTAAAAACAAACC
>CASFUI010000020.1 GCA_949297565.1 uncultured Eubacteriales bacterium | reverse complement strand
GTCTGTAAATACCACCGATATAACAGCAACAAATATTGCGCTTCTTTCCTTACCCGAAACTCCTTTATGCTTATCGATATTAGCTTTATTTTTAATATCATAAGATGTATCTTGTCCCTTAATTCTCGCAGAATAAACGCCCGGCTGACCTCCCAGATAATCTACCTCAAGCCCGGAATCATCAGCTATTGTGATACAGCCTGACAGCTTACACACCGTTCTTGCCTTTATGAGTGAGTTCTCCTCAAATGTTTCCCCGTTCTCCTCAATATCTACATCAATGCCGGCCTCCTTCATAGGTACCAGCTCAATATCCATATCTTTGAAAATTTCCCTGAACTCTTTGATTTTTCCGTTATTATTTGATGCAAGTATTATTTTATTCACTTTCGTTCTCCATTCTGGTATTTGTATACATCTTGAGGCAGATATTGCACTCCTTAGATTCCTCAACATGCTCCCATGTTTTACCTATTAAACTGATATACCCTTCTCCGTCGTCAAGCACAACATTCTTAGTTGATCTGCCCGCCCTGTATTCAATCGCAATCGGATGCACGGCTCCGGGCGTCGTAATTTTTATAACTATGGCATACTTCTTTCCAGCCTCAAGCATAATTGAATTATCCAAATCAACCGTATAATAGCCCTCGTTTACAAACTTTCCCGATTGAAGATAAATCTTGTCGCCAAAGGATTCCGTTCCATCAAAATCATCTACATAATATATTTCATATGAAGTATCCTTTCCTGTCGCGTAAAAGCCCACCGCTTTAAGCTCCTCGTCAGCTTGAGCCGTATAGACATTTGAAAAATAAGCAGTCTCGTTTTCGTAACCGAGCTGTCCTACCCAGCCGCACAAATCAGTCTGATAAATATTATCGTAATTGTCAGTATCCTCAACTCTCGTATAAACTACATTATGAATACCTATATTTGAATCATAATACGAAACATAGAAAAGTCCGTTATCACCAAAGTCTTCACCCCAGCTGTTTACACACAAAAATGCTCCGTTGCCCTCAAGGTTTACACTGAAATTTTCCTTTGGATAATTGTCGTCCCAGCCCACAATCACAACATCATGATTAGGTTTATTTGTTCCTATATAACAATACGAAAAATTTTTATCATTATAATACATCGAACGCTCTCCGACGTAGCTCATAGAAGTGTAAAGCGAAGATTCGACACCCCCATAAAGAAATACGGCTCTCTTTATCGCCTCAAGATTTTTGCTCTCTATAATCTGTGCTTCCTGAACATGTTTTTTCACCTCAGCATCTGGATTATTCTCTTCATCGCCGTAAATATCGTCCTCTTCTAAAACAGGTCCCTTCCACGAAGTCAGATATGCAACCGCCCTGGTATAATCGCCTCCGTCATACTTTGAGCCAAAGTACCCGCTGTTCCATACCATGTTGTCCTCAGAAAAATCGTATGTTTCCTCCGGCATAAGACTTGTTTCAACCGCAGTAAGCGCCGCAAACGCCCAACAAGTCCCGTATATCCCCTGATCTTTGATTTTTCCAAGCCGTCCAACGTCATAATAGCTGTATTTTGAAGGCAGATAGCTTTCGTCCTTTCGTGTATCTACAAGGCTGAGCGTGTTTATACCGGATTCCCACTTGTAAGTATATCCAAAACCCGCTTCAAGAACTCTCGCATTAATATAGTAACCGTTTTCAGCTTTTTTCATGGCATTCTCGAGATAAATATTCTCACCGTCAACCGTTATATATGAGTCGCCTGAACTGACAGAAACAACCGTGTTGCCTTTGTGCAGCTCAATCCTGTACTCATCAACATAATTAAACGCGCACTTAAATGTACTCCTGAAAATGTCAGTCGGTATCATAATATCGAGATTTTCTTCCATATATAACTGGTTTTTATTAAATTCGACATCCACACCGTCAACCTGAAGCTTTAACGCGTTACCGCTCACATCGGATGCAATGAGCTGCTGCCACTCCTGCGGCCTGTCGTCGTCGCATATAATAACATTTCCCAGCGCTATGCCTTTATCCTGAGCCATTGCCTCAAGCAGATAAACTACCGAAAGAGACAATATAAATATTAAACCCAGATATAACTTTCTGCCCTTCAATATTTATCCCCTTCTTAATCATTTTCCTTTTTCTTCGGCGGTTTTGGTCCCAAAAAAGAATAAAAATATGTCTTTAACATACCATTGTAAATCTTTCTGTTCTTATCCGCTTTTCTCCCAAAGTACTTTTCAGCCTCCGAATACGAAGTAATTACATAGGCTGACCAGCTGTCAAGCAATGAAAACTGTCTGCCGAGCGCGCTGTAAATAGCAGGAAGCGACTCTTTTTCCTCAAGTCTCTCCCCATACGGCGGATTAGTGATGATAAAACCGTATTTTTTCGGGTGTGACAGCTTTGTGACATCTCTCTGCTGAAAATGTATCAACTTATCAACTCCTGCATTCTGAGCGCTCCTGCGCGCAATTTTAACGACATCCGCATCCAAATCATATCCCTGAATATCTGTCTCTATATTGAGATTTACCATATCGTTAGCTTCTGTGACAGCTTCATACCACATTTTTCTAGGTATAATATTTTCCCACTTCTCCGCTGTAAAATCACGATTCAGTCCCGGAGCTATACCAGCAGCTATCATAGCCGCCTCAATCGGAAATGTCCCGCTGCCGCAAAACGGGTCTACAAGAATGCGGTCTTTATTCCAAGGCGTGAGTTTTATAAGCGCCGCGGCAAGACACTCTGAAATCGGCGCCTTTCCTGCCTCCGGCCTGTAACCGCGCTTGTGAAGCGAAGCCCCCGTAGTATCAATCGCGAGCGTCACAATATCTTTAATAATTGTAACTCTTAAAGGAAATGCTTCACCTTCCTCTTTAAACCAGCTTATTTTATACTTTTCCTTCAGTCTCTCCACCATAGCCTTTTTTACAATAGACTGAATATCAGAACTGCTGAAAAGCTTGCTGTTGACCGAATTTGCCTTGGTCACCCAGAATTTTGCATCAGGCGGAATAAACTCCTCCCATGCAAGAGCCTTAGTCGCGTCAAAAAGCTCAGTAAATGTCACAGCCTTGAACTGTCCGACTTTCAGAAGCACTCTCTCGGCAGTTCTTAAATTAATATTTGCACGGCATATCGCCTCGGCATCTCCCTCAAATGTAACTTTTCCGTCCTCAACAGACAAAATTTCATATCCTAAATCATATATCTCTTTTTTCAGCACCGCTTCAAGTCCAAAATGACACGGTGCTATCAATTCATATGTATTCATTAACTCCTCCGGATGTACAAGTCATACTAAAGGGCTTATACACTTAATATATTAAAGCCTGCAGATTTATGTGTCAATCCGTTTAAAATATATTTCACATATGACATATCAATATACCGGCTGCCCATTATTTTGCGAATATATTTACCTTACCGTCAAATATCTTCCCCTGTATCTCTCAATCCCACCGGAAAGCGATTTTACATTAAATCCAAACATCGCCATTTTCCGGCACATCAGAAAGCTCTGAGCGCCTCTGCTGCAATACAGCAGAATAATATCCGACTGTCTGCAAATTCTGTCATTAATTCTGATTGTTCTCTGCCCCATTCTCCTGCTTCTCTCCAGAATTTCATCCAATCTGTCCGCACTGATATTTACAGCTCCCTTTATATGCTTTTTTCTATATTCCTCCTCATTTCTCAAATCAATTATTATGGTCCCATCGGCTGCAGCATATCTGTCAAAAGCCATACTATTTATAATCTCACATGCCATAACGCACCTTATTTGTCTTTTTATTTATTATATTCTGATTTGGCGGCATAATTGTCAATTTATAATATGTTTTCAGGCTCCGCAAACGGCATATTTTAAAGCCGAATGCGAAGCCCTCAAAAATTAATTATTTAGATGTGTTCTTTGAAGAATTCTTTGATGCGTTCTTTGAAGAATTCTTATTTGAAGCATTGCTTGTGTTATAAGCGTTGCTTGAGTTTGATGAGTTGCTTGAGTTTGATGAATTGTAAGCATTGCTTGAGCTTGATGAGCTGCTTGAATTTGATGAATTGTAAGCATTGCTTGAGTTTGATGAGTTGCTTGAATTTGATGAATTGCTTGAGTAATTCTTAGACATATTGATGTCCTCCTTATAATAATATAGGTTTTTCACTCATTATTATTTCTGGATTTTGAAAAAATATACGCTCTGAGAAACAAACGTAAATTTAACATTTCGCACAAAATTTCAGCCTGTCTCAATCTCAAATTTAACCTTGCTCATCATCATGCATTGTCGTCAACAACCGCCCCCTTTAAGTCCTCTGCGGTTAGTTTTAATTCATTTACAATCTGTGTCAATGATTTCTTTATATCAGGAATATTGTCGCTGTTTTCGTTCTTCTTTATATCATCAAGAGAACTTCCTATTTCATACATTTCATCTAAATCGTCTTTCTTTTGTTTATTTTTTGACTTTTCTGCCTTTGCAGCTTCTATCTGCTCCTCAAGCTTCTCCTTTTCCTCTTTTATTTTGTCAGTCTCTTCCTTTGTTTCCTCCGTGCGCTCATCAAAACTTTCCTTAGCCTGCTGTGCAATCATTCCGATAATTTCTTTGTTCGCCGCGCTTATAATAGCATCTCCCTGTTTTTTTGCGTCTACCATGTCGTGAGACTTTAATCTCTCTATTTTTATACCTCTTACAATGGCATTTTCCTGGCGGAGCTCATCAGTATTATTATCTATCTGCTCTTTAAATTCTCTCTTTATCTTTTCCAGTTCAATAAAATCCTCTGATTTCTCTGCCTCTTCTCCATACAGTTCACGCAAGTTCTCCTGTTCCCTCTCAACATCATTTACCTTTTGCTTATACTCTGCATTTTCATCTGACAAACTTTGAGCGTTTTGATTATGCTTACTCACCTCATCATCAATCTCAACGTCAGAACTAAAAGCATTAGCCATAAGCTGCATTGCCATTTTTTGAGCCTTTTTTCGCTTATCGTCAATCTCCTGGGCATTACTGCTGCATAAATTTAAGTTTCCCCCAAAAATAGTTTTTATTGATGCATTACCTGACTTTTCAGATGTCACAGAACTTTTAGATTTGCTTTCCGAACTGTCTGAAATTTTTACAGTTTCATTATTTTGAACATCTGTCAAATTCTGTGATATACTCACATTTTTCCCGCTGCTCTGTGTACTTCCATGTACCCTCATAAATTATCCTCATTTCTGCGCTGCCTTTTTCGCATTTCAGGTTTGCATCGGCGGCGCGGACACAAACCTGATGAGTGTAAATAAATTAACAAATTCTTTCACTCTTTCCTGTTTTTTAAGCGATATTCGCCCAAACACCAATACCTCTATGTTTGCATGACACCGCTCCAAATATATTATTTATATCGTCTTTTTTATTATTTTCTTTAACAATATGAAAAAAGACTGTATAAAAGAAAACTTCTCTTACACAGTCTCTGAAGCATGTACGTGACAAGATTCGAACTCGCGACCTTCTGGTCCGTAGCCAGACGCTCTATCCAGCTGAGCTACACGTACATATTAAATTTTTTTAAAAGTCATATAAATATGACTAATGCCGGCAACGGGAATCGAACCCGTGTGGGAGTATAAGTCCCGCAGGATTTTAAGTCCTGTGCGTCTGCCAGTTCCGCCACACCGGCATATATGGGACCTATAGGGCTCGAACCTATGACCCTCTGCTTGTAAGGCAGATGCTCTCCCAG
>CASFUI010000019.1 GCA_949297565.1 uncultured Eubacteriales bacterium | reverse complement strand
CTACCTTCTCCTGCGAGAGCGTGTGCTTTCATGTGAGCAAGAAGTTCTTCGTTTGACATACCTTTTGCATCAAAGTCGCAACCACACACAAAGCATACCGTATGGATTTCTGTGATTTCTTCGGTCCAGGCTTCTTTATCAACGACTTTAACTTCGTCATATACCGCTTCCTTATCAACGACTTTGACCTCGTCATATACCGCGTCTGCTGTCTTATGCCACACAGCTTCTCCCCATGTATGAACATGCTCCGGCTGATCTCCCTGTTTCAATGTCTCATTTGTTTGAAGCTCGATCACAGGATTGCTATTCATAGCAAACACTGTTCCAAAACTTCCCAGTGTCAATGTCAGTGTCGCAATCAATGCGATCACTATTCTCTTTTTCATTTTCTTTCACTCCTATTCTATTCAATATTTACATATAGTTTTTCATCTCGTTTTGAGATATTTCTACAGAGATATATTATCTCATTTTGAGATATTAAGCAATAGGAAATATTACTTACTGCTAATATAAACAATATAAAACATGGAGTAAATATTATGGATTAGTGGGAACGGATTAAAGCCTTACGGGAAGATAATGATATTACACAAAGTGCTATAGCTAATCACTTAAGTATCGCACAGAATACTTACTCGCAATACGAAAATGGAAAGCGTGAAATTCCCATAAATATGCTTGTTAAAATTTGCAAATATTTTGATGTAAGTTCTGATTACATATTAGGACTGACAGATAAGAAAAGACCGCGTTAATTCATCATTTGAAAACAGGTCTTTTTTTGTTGCTCTTTTTCTTAATCTTTCTACCGCTCTACTAACCGGATCTCCGTCTGCCGGACGGGGCGGATGCCGTAAGGCAGTAGCCAGGACGGTAGCGCGGAATCCGGGTTCACAGGGGGTAAGTATTACCCCCTGTGAACAAACAAGAAAAATCCCCTGTATTTACAGCCTTACCGCCCGTTCGCCCCTTTGCACAAAGTGAACAACGCTGTCTTAAAATAAAACTGTAAATTAGAAATAGAAAAACAATATTTAGATCTATAAAACCCAAAATTAGACCTGCAAAACCTAAAATTAGATCTACAAAACCCAAAATTAGACCTACAAATACATGTAATTAGAAATTGAAAAACTACTTCTGCGTTAAAACCTCTCAAGAAACATTAAAACCACTGTCCAAACCTAGAAATACATCTGGCGCATCTTACAAAACACTTATACTCCCCGAAAGGAGAGAAAGCAGTCCTGCCGTATGCTACAGTTTCCGGTTCGTTAAATAAAAATGTGGATAATCAGATTGAAATTGTCGGGATAAAAAGTCTTTAAGCGCTGACTTTATAGAACGTCATAGCATTTTATTTTTCTCTGAATCCCCTGTTTTATAAGGAAAATCAGTAAAAATCAGTAAAAAAATATGTTCATGAGAAATTTGTCGTAAAAAATCAGTAATCACATAACGACATTTTAGAACTGTAGCAACGCAGGATCGCGCACTGGATGAAACAACAGAATTACAGTGTCCGGAACATAAGTGCGGAAGAGCTCTTGCTATATTGTATCAAGAGCGGTATATTAAAAGCGGATGATGTGCAGGATCAAATGACAAAGAAATTTAAGGAAACGATACTCAAACATCACCGCCACAAAATATGGCGGGGAAAGGATGGAAGATATCGGACTCATGTTGACGATAGCACAGCAAGATCAGGACGGAGGCTGATAGTCAAAACAAAAGAGGCAGATTTGTTGGCGTATCTCGCGGAGTTCTACGGTATCACAGAAAACAGTGATTCTAAAAATGCCGTTACGCTCGAGCGCCTATATCCCGACTGGAAAAGCTACAAGGCAATCCATACCACGGCTGAGAACTATATCCGGCGTATTGATAATGACTGGAAGAAATATTATGTCGGTACGGATATCATCAAGAAGCCGCTCAAACAATTGAAAAAGCTTAACCTTGATACATGGGCGCACAAACTGATCCAGGATAACAGCATGACAAAAAAGCAGTATTATAATGCAACGATCATCATGCGACAGGCTTTAGACTATGCTGTTGATCTCGGGATCATCACGGAAAATCCATTTTCTGCCGTCCACATAGACGGCAAGCGGATGTTCCGCCGGGAAATGAAAAAGCCGGATGCCACACAGGTATATTTAAAAAATGAGATAGAGCCAATCTACAAAATGGCGTGGGAAGACTTCTATAGTCCGAATAAGCTGAAAAACAAGCTCACTCCACTAGCAGTACTGTTTCAGTTCCAGACAGGTGTCAGAATAGGCGAATTATGTGTTGTACGCTATGCCGATATTGCAGACAGTCAACATCTCCATATACAACGGATGTACCGCTATGAAACGCATGAGGTCGTTGAACACACAAAAAACTTTGAAAATAGAAAAGTTCTTCTCACTTCTTCCGCCCGGCAGATCATAGAGACTGCAAGAGCCTACCAGAAAGAACACGGTTACAGTACAGATGGTTATATTTTCTCAGAAGATAATGCTCCGCTTGCTCCTTGGTCGGTAGCTTATCTGTATAACAAGTATTGCGATCGTCTCGGGATCATGCGGAAAAGTTCTCACAAGACACGCAAGACTTACATATCTGCTCTGATAGACGGGAAAGTGAACATCAATACGATCCGTGAAATGGTAGGACACGCAGATGAGCGTACTACGTACAACAATTATTGTTTTGACCGCAGTACGGAAGATGAAAAGATCAATTTAATTGAAAAGGCTCTGATTTCCTAAAGTGTAACCAGAGTGTAACCAAAAAAACCGCACATTTTATACATCTGCTTTTGCAGGAATAGAAATTTCAGGTTCTTGAATTTCTTGAAAACACAGGCTCTAAGGCAAAAAAATTCTCCGCAGATCATTCTGCGGAGAGCTTTAAAGCAGTGACTCCGAGGGGAATCGAACCCCTGATTCCAGCGTGAGAGGCTAGCGTCTTGACCGCTTGACCACGGAGCCATATTCATATCCGCTGTTTGG
>CASFUI010000018.1 GCA_949297565.1 uncultured Eubacteriales bacterium | reverse complement strand
CCTGCATCAGATTTTCCTGAACTCTTCTGTACAGCTCCTTCGCCGCGTTATATCCCATTTTCTTCTGTCTGTGATTTACCGCCGCAGCTTCAACGATAACGGCAAGATTACGTCCCGGACGAATAGGAAGAGAATGACATACAACCTTATTGCCCAGATATTCAGTGTATTCCTCCTCAAGTCCAAGACGGTCATACTCTCTGTCACGGTTCCAGTCCTCAAGCTTTATTACCATATCTATCGACTGCGTCTCCTTGATGCTCTCAACGCCGAAAAGAGTCTTTACGTCTATTATTCCTATGCCTCTCAGCTCTATAAAATATTTTGTTACACCCGGCGCCGTTCCGATAAGTGTCTCATCGCTGACCTTTCTGATTTCAACAGCGTCATCGGTCACAAGACGGTGACCTCTCTTTATAAGCTCAAGCGCCGCCTCGCTCTTACCAATACCGCTCTCGCCCGTAATAAGCACACCCTCGCCGTAAACGTCCACCAGTACGCCGTGAATTACTATGCACGGTGCAAGCTGTACATTCAGCCACCTGATTACTTCCGCCATAAAAGCCGATGTTGAAACCTTTGATTTTAAAATAGGTATCTGATACTTTGTAGCAAGTTCAATAATCTTTGGCTCCGGCTCCAGGTCTCTGCAAAAAACAAGACATGGAATATTGCTTGAAAGAAGCTGCATATATCTTTCATATCTGTCCGTCTCAGACAGACTTGCCAGATATGAATACTCAACATTTCCTATTATCTGTATCCTATCGTTGTCAAACTGGTCATAAAATCCCGTAAGCTGCAAAGCCGGTCTGTTCACCTCCGGCATGTGAAGCCATATGCCAGACGTGTCAATATCAGGTGTCAGATTTTTAAGCTGCATTTTCTCTATAACCTTTGACAGTTTTACTCTCTCAGTTCCATTCATCCGATTGACCTCCGTTTCTGCTGCCACATAAAATTTTTAATTTCTGTTGCGGTGCACGCCACAGGTGCTTACGCCTTATGCACTGCTCAATGCTTTCGAACATTATACCATGTCCGCCTTGCGGACATGGAGCCTCCGGCGGATTTTAAGCGCTCTAATTTTTGCGGTGAACGCAAAAATTAATGCGCAAGTATAATGTGTACTTTGTTCACATTATACCACATCTCCCTTTTAATGGAAATATGTGTATATGTTTTGTGCTACTTTTTGAGTTATTCCTTCCGCCTCCTGAAGCTCCTCAATACTCGCATTTCTGATTTTCTCAATATCCTGAAAATGCCTCATAAGAGCCTTTCGCCTTGCAGGGCCAACTCCCTGTATTCCGTCAAGGACAGAATTTACCTGTACCTTGCTCCTTAAACTTCTGTGGTACTCTATCGCAAATCTATGCGCCTCGTCCTGAACTCTCGTAATCAGCTTGAAGCCCTCGCTGTGCGTATCAATCGGTATCTCAACATTATTATAATACAGCCCTCTTGTGTTGTGGCGGTCATCCTTAACCATTCCGCAGACGGGAATTGAAAGGCCAAGCTCCGAGAGCACCTCAAGAGCTATATTTACCTGTCCTCTTCCGCCGTCCATCATAATCAGGTCGGGATATACGTCAAAACCCGATGAGCCTTCAAGCGCTCTCTTGAAACGGCGCGTCAGCACCTCACGCATGCTCTTGTAATCATCCGGTCCCTTGACAGTCTTTATCTTAAATTTTCTGTAATCATTTTTCTTCGGCTTCCCGTCCTCAAATACCACCATTGAGCCCACCGACTCAATTCCGTTAGTATTCGAAATATCATATGCCTCTGCTCTCCTTATGCCGGGAAGATTAAGCCATCCTGCAATCTCCTCCATAGCTCCTATAGTTCTTTGCTGTTCCCTCTTTATCTTCTCTCCGTCCTGGATAAGCACCATCTGGGCGTTCTTATAAGCCAGCTCCACCAGCTTTTCCTTGTCGCCCTTTTTAGGAGTAACAATTAAAACTCTGCGCTTCTTAATCTGAGACAGCCAGTCGGCAATTATCTGAGCGTCCTCAATCTCCTCCTGAAGCATGACAACCTTCGGAATATACGGCGTTCCTCCGTAATACTGCTTCATAAACTGTGATATTATCTCGCTCCTGCTGTCACCCTGAGCAACCGACATATGAAAATGGTCTCTTCCCAGAAGCTTTCCCTCTCTTATAAAAAACACCTGTACAACAGCATCCGTTCCGTCAGACGCGCATGCGATAACATCCCTGTCAGCGCTGTCATCAGCGGTAATCTTCTGCTTTTGCGCAACCTGACGCACGCTTGCAATCAAATCCCTGTACTTTGCAGCCTCCTCAAATTCCATTTTATCAGCGGCCTGCTGCATCTGCTCTGTCAGCTGATTAATGATTTTAGCGTAATTTCCGCTGAGAAAATCAATAACCGAATCAACAGATTTTTTGTATTCCTCCTCGGATATATACCCCTGACAGGGAGCGCTGCACTGTCCTATATGGTAATTGAGACAAGGTCTGTCCTTTCCTGTGTCTCTGGGCAGCACCCGGCTGCACGTCCTTATTTTGTAAAGCTTGCAAAGCAGCTCAATAGTATCTTTGACAGCGGACGCGGAAGTATACGGTCCGAAATACCTTCCCGTTCCGTGCTTCATTTTCCTTGAAAACAGCACTCTCGGATAGGCCTCATGCACTGTAACCTTGATAAAAGGATATGTCTTGTCATCCTTTAACATGGTGTTGTATTTGGGTCTGTGCTCCTTAATAAGATTACACTCAAGCACCAGCGCTTCCAGCTCTGAATCGGTAATAATATATTCAAAATAAGCAATATTGGATACCATGCTCTTAATCTTCGGCGTGTGCTTTGTACTTGCCCGAAAATACTGGCGCACGCGGTTTCTCAGACTAATTGCTTTTCCCACATAAATTATAGTATCTATCTTATCGTGCATAATATAAACTCCCGGCTTATCCGGGAGTTTTTTTAACTCTTCCTCAAGATTAAACATACTGTCCAGACCTCATTAATAATCATAGCGTAAAAGGCTGAAAATGAAGTTCGCTATATTACAAGAATATACTTAACGAAAAGCCTCTTTATCGGATTCATACGCATATAGATACATTGTCTCAGCCCTGCCGCCGACTCTTCAAAGCTCTTTCTCTGTTCGTCAGCGACTGAGACGCTGTCCCCTCCAAAATTAACAGCAAGAACAGTATCCGTCATCATACGTATATTATACATTTTAAATATCCAATCGCGGCTCTCAAGATACTCCGCATATTCCTCGTAATCCATATACCCCGGTCTCACATATCCGGCATAATCGAGAAGTTTCTCAAGAGCACTGTATATACCGATAATGTCCGATGAATCCAGTGTAAACTCCAATTTTTTCCTTTTTATAATACGGCTTATAATAAATATTACAACAAGTACCGCCGCCAGTGCAATCACTATTATTTTCCACACTACGCCTGTTATTCCTGACGAATCAGCTTCGTCTACAGTCTCCGAACTTATATTTTCATCTTCCACCTGACTTTCGCCATCCGCCATATCTTCTGCCGTATCTGACTCATCATCTGTAACGTTATCTGAAGAAATTGTTTCCTCTTCATCCGGGCTTATGCTTTCATTTTCCGATATGCCGTCTCCCTCCGGGCGTCCCGCATTGACTGAAGGCGTAACCTCCACAGTCCTCCAGCCGTAACCCGTCAGATAAACCTCAACCCATGCATGAGCGTCAGAATTTCTCACCTGGGTGTTGCGCCCTTCAATCATAGCAGGTGCATCCTCCAGTCCGCATTTTTCCGCCCACCTGTTTAAGACAGACGTCTCAGCTCCTCCCGAAACCCTGTACGAAGGGACTACATACCCTTCCACATATCTTGCCGGAATTCCGGCTGCCCTGAACATCATTACGGCCGCGCTCGCAAAATATGTACAGTATCCCTGTCTGCTCTCGGTCAAAAAATAATCGATTGCATCTCTTCCCTCAGGAACATGTCCGGGAGCTGTCGTATACACGAAATTATTTGCAAGATAACTTCTAACATAATCTATATAATAGAGCTTCTGCTGCAATGTAGTCGCCGGAATATCTCCTATGAGCTCATTTATTGTTGCTTTGAGACCGCTGTCAATATCCAGACAGAAGCTCTCCGCATTTCTTCTGGCATTTTCCATGCTCCGCACAAGCCGGGAATTCAACTGTGTCTCAACAGGAGCGTGACCGTTTACAATTTCCGCTATCCTGCCGATGCAGCTTTCATCTATATCCTCGATGTACCGTCCTGTCCCAATATCTATATCCCCGCTGTTTCTGCTGACATAGTAAATCCTCACCATGTCCTCAAAATCACCGCTGCCACCTGAAATATAATCACGCATCTGCTCATCCGCAAAAATTTCCGCCAGAACATCAAGTTTTGCCGAATCTGTTTCAGACACCCCCTGTGATTCCTCCCAGACATTTTCACCATAATAGTAGTAATTGCTGTAAAAAATACCTATATACTGGCTTTTTCCCGTATACTCCGTAGATATTATTCCAACCGGCTTATCATCCCATTCAACAACATCAGCCTCGCCAATCTCACCCTCGTTTGTTATTCCAAGCGTCACTGTTCCATGACTGCTGCTTCCGTCTGAATCTCCCGTGCCGCCGTTTGCCCACAAACCTCCGGAATTATCTATATTCATAGCATTATCGAAAAACGCGCCTGCCTGTTCTCCCCACTCGACAAAAATCTGAGGTCTATTATAATCCGTTCTCAATGTGCCTGCAAATATTAAAATTCCGCCCACAATAAACCCGGCTGCCAGAACTGCCGCCGCGGGAGCTGTATCCTCTCTTCTCCTGTCAAGCGACGCAACCGCAAACACATACACCAGACACAGCACACACGTAAGAGATGACGGTATCACCGAATAAAAAACAAACAGCGACATCAGCGGAAGAATAGAAATAATAGAAAGCACCATACTTTTTGTATATACAACAATCAGACTGACCATATATACAACGAGTATGGAAAACACTATCATCGCTGCCGTCTCTGCATTTCCCCTGTTAATTCTTGCAAGAGAATATGAAGACGCATCGCTTCCCGAACGCACAAACTCTCTTCCGTATAAAAGCAGCTCTGTCAAATCCTCAACTATATATTTTACACCGCTTATAACTGTCTTACTTGCCACGGCAACAAAAATAACAGATACCGCACAAAAAATCGCGTTAAACCATCTGCTGATTTTTTTTATGCTTATACATGGAACAATAACACATGCGGATATTATTACAGCTATATATATCAAAACAGGATAAACGTTTACCGCAGGTCTTGCAAACAACACGCTCACAATTCCGAGAGAGCCTGCTGCCGCTGTTGCTGTCTGTATCAGAATATTTTTTATTTTGTGCTCTTTCATTTTACCCAAATCCTTTTAGCATCATCATGAGGCAGTCTGTTTACATTTTTAACGCTCGCCGCCCAACGCACTTATAATACCCTCTAAATCATCCTTTACTACATTGACAATATCATAAATATCACTCTCATATTCCTGAGCCGTTATGAGCACCGGCTTCTGACCGGATATAATGCTCTGCTGCACGCCGGCGTAATCAAGATGCATCAGTGAAGCTCTCTCACACTTAATACACATTAACTCATACATAGCATTTTCAAGACTTTTCTCGTCCTGAAAATCCAAAGTACGCACCTCATCCTCCTGTCCGTCCCAGACTATAAATCTTGCCGCTGCTTTATTCTCCACATAAAAACTTCCCACAGAATAAGCAGCCTGATAAATCAAATCAAGCACTTCCCTGAAATTTCCGTCATCTGTCTTTGTCAAATCGACAAGAATAAAATTTCTGTTTTCAACTTCCTCTCCGTACTGCTTAACTATTAATTCTTCCGAATTCATACTGAGTTTCCAGTGAATTCTGTTCATCGGGTCTCCCTCCTGAAAACTCCTTAAATCCAAGACTTCTGTATTATCTGTCTCAAGAAATGACATTATATAATCCTCTTCCTGATTTTGATAATCTCTTCCGGCATATCCGCTGCCAACCCTTTTCGGAAACACAACTGCTTTTCTGACACTATTATAGTCATATTCCGCTCTGAAAAACTTCAGGCAGTCTCTTAATCGGAGTTTCCTCAGACACACACTTACAGTACCGCAGTGCTTAGGAGTAAAAGTAACAGTCACCTCTTGGCGAGAGCCTGCGTTCACCCATGCACTGTACGTCTCAACACCACTGTCGTTTGAATACATCACCTGAATTTCGAGCTTTCCCCACGCTAGTTTCACAGGATTTTTACTGACAACCTTAATCTTTATGTCTATTTTATCGTTTAAAGAAACTACGTTTCTATCCAGCTTTACAAAAAGCTTCATGCCGATTCTCGACACAGCAAACATAATATATGAAAATGCCGGAACTATTATTAACATAAGAAGCATAAGCATAAACTGGTAATCAACATAGACACAGTTTAAGACAACAACTCCCGCCAGACAAATTAAATATAATAATATTCGTATTCTCACAATATTCCTCATTCTGGAGCGTTTCACGCGACAGGCGACGCAAATATCAGATTTGCGTCTGCCATCACAGCTTATTTGTGGCGCTCCGTCACAAATAGATTTGTGAAAAATAAGCTATCAGGCTTATTTTTCACAATATTCCTCTCACACCGATTTTCGGAACTTCAACACTTTTACAAATCTCTTCTATAACGCTTTCCTCTGTTATATGTCCGCGTTTAAGGCTTTTATTTAAAATAATTCTGTGCGCCATTGTGTCATTTAAAACAAACTGCACATCAGACGGAAGCACATACTCCCGGCCTCTTAAAAACGCCTCTGCCCTGGACATATTTATTACAGCAATACTTCCTCTCGGACTTATTCCCTGAAGAATATCAGGCGACCTTCTTGTCCTGTCCGCAAGCTTTGCGACATACTCATAAACGCTGTCATCTACATAAATATTATCAACGAGCTCCCTTATTGCAATAAAATCCTCCTCGTCAATTACCTTTTCCGAGGCAATAGTGTTAGGAGCCACCTGAGCCTTTCCCTTCATAATACTGACCTCATCCTCTATTGAGGGATAACCCATTGTTATTCTTATCATAAATCTGTCAAGCTGTGATTCCGGAAGCTTCTGAGTCCCCACGGAGCCGAACGGATTCTGTGTGGCAATTACCATAAACGGGTCAGGAAGCTTCATAGTGACGCCGTCAACACTGACACGCCCCTCCTCCATAACCTGAAGAAGCGCCGACTGAGTTTTCGGTGATGTCCTGTTTATCTCATCAGCAAGAAAAATATTGCAATGCGCCGCTCCTGATTTATATTCAAATACGTTTTTTTCACGATTATACATATTAAAGCCTACTATATCCGACGGCATTACATCGGGAGTAAACTGCACCCTGTTGCATTCCAGACCAAGCGCTTTCGCAAACGCAAGCGCCATTGTAGTCTTGCCCACACCCGGAATATCCTCTATGAGAACATGTCCTCTTGCCAAAAGCGCCATCATAATCTTGCATATTATCTCATCTTTACCGACAACGCTCTTTTTTACCTCAACCAACACTCTTTTTGCCATATTCAAATAATATGTGTTTTCTTTCATATGCCTTCCTCTTTTTATTATCCACAGGTTTCACATTATAAATTATTTAATTAAAATTAATATAATCCGTGTTAAATATAACCCCGTTATCCCTGAGTTCAAAAAACGGAATTAAAACGCTGCTTACTGCCTCAGCGCTCTGCATAGGTCCGTTTTCCAATTCCTCTGATTTCAAATAATCATTGCAGCACACCACAATACCGTTAGAAGTAAAATAAAAGTTATTGTCCTGCTCAATTCGTGCGGCAACATTTTCCTGTTTCAGATAGTCCTCTCTCACACTGCCCGTGAACGATTTAAGCTTCATCTCATTATATACAGACTGTGCTATACACTGCATAGCTGTGTCATAATTGACAAATAAATCACTGTACGACAGCTTTCTGTCCTCATCTGTATCAAAATTTGCACCGTAAGTTCTCACCGTTGAAATACTGATGTCATCATTATAATAGTTCTCATTATAATTGCTGTAAAACGATATGACATTGTCGCTCAGATACTCGCAGCCAGAATAAACTGAGTTAAAACTTACAACCGCATCACCGCTTTTATTCCCGGTCTCATTATAATAATTTCTGTACCTTTTGCACACATCCAGATAAATCTGCTCGGTCTCAAGCTCATAGCTGCTCCTTATATACTCAAGTATTTCCCCGTCAGAATATACCAGCGGATAGCTTCCGTTAATATGTGCAAGCTCCGTATTATTCCCTTCAGCCATGACTGTCCTGCTATATTTGTCATATTTTACAGTAACGGCTTCATTTACAACCTGCTCGCGGCTGCCTGAACTTCCCTCTACCGACAAATCCATATCCGCACTGTCTGAAACTGTGTTGTCACTGACGCTTTCATGTAACTGTTCATAGACAAGCCTGTTCGCGCCGGTATTCATCGCCTGCTGCCCTATAATTGAGCCTGACTTTATAAATCCCCTTGCAAAAAAGACTGCCAGGACCACTGCCGCCGCAGAAGCCGTGGTCTTTACCACAGCAAAAAACGCTCTTGAATATGAATTCTTTCTGTTTACAGGTTTTACCTCCGTGAAGGTCTGACTGTCATCTTTTTCGTCAAAAATCCGGGAACGGTCTATAATTGTACAAATCTGTCTTTGAATCTCTTTTTTGTCAGGATATTTCACTTTACTCATATTCGTGCATCTCCTTTCTGACTTCTTTGACAAACTTATAGTACCTGTTCTTAGCCGTGCCGACACTTATTCCTGTTTTTTGGGAAATTTCCGAAAATGTATATCCCTCCTGTGCCTTCATAATAAATATTGTCTGCAGCTCTTTATCCTGTGTTTCAAGAATTGATTTCACCTTTTCATTTGCAATGCGGTTAAGGACATTCTCCTCAATATTATCATTTGCAGCCCTGTCATACCCCTCAAGCACATCTGTCATAAGAGCTTCATGATTCTGTCTGCTTCTCCTGTAATCAATAACCTTATTCTGGGCTATCCTTGTAATCCACGTCTTAAACGACGCTTTTTTATCATCAAACTGGGGAAGCGCACGAAGCACAGCGATAAATGTCTCCTGCGTAAGGTCTAACGAGAGCTCCTCGTCGGACGTCTTTATATATATCTCTCGATAAACCGTTTTATAATACCTCTCAATAAGGACGCTCGCCGCTTCCTTGTCATCCTGCTCCAGAATCTGACGGATAAGGTATTGGTCCGTCTCAAACACTCGCGCTACCAACTGTCTGGCGGAAAATTTTTTAGAATGCAGTTCTCCGGTGGTGTCCATCTATGCCTCCCTCTCTTTATACCCTATACGTAATAAAACCGCATTTTGTTTTATTTTTTCATTTTTATATTGATATTCTATCACAGCCCCTGACCTGCTTTCAACGAAATACAAAAAGACAGGGCACACATCAGCCTGATCGACATAAAAATTATTATGTCAGTCAGACTGTCTGCGCGCCCTGCCATGCGGCATGAAACCGCCGTATCACTATATTATAATTATTTATCAGTACAGCATGCTACAAAATCATCAGAAGCAGCGTATAAATTTAGAAGTCAACCTCTGTGTCGTAATAGCAGCACTTAAGAAGCTTTTCCATTTCCTCCTGGCTTGGCTGACGTGGATTTGAACCTGTACATGCGTCAAGAAGAGCGTTGGCTGCAATATCAGGAAGCTTCTTTAAGAACTCATCCTCAGGAACAATTCCAGTTTCAGCAGGAAGTCCGCCCTCTCCGTAATTCTTTATGCACTGAGGAATGTTCAGGTCATCATTCATCTTGCGAAGCATGGCAATAAGATTATCAACCTTCTCCTCTGTTGTATTGCCTCCGAGCTTAAGGAAGTCAGCTATGTATGCATATCTCTTTGCGGCTGTCTCATCCTTTGAGTTAAAGCGGATAACCTTAGGAAGATACATTGCATTAGCAGCGCCGTGAATTATATGTCCGTTCTCAAACGCAGCACCTGTCTTGTGTGCCATTGAGTGTACAATGCCAAGCAGCGCGTTTGAAAATGCCATACCTGCAAGACACTGAGCGTTGTGCATAGCGTCTCTTGCCTCCATATCTCCGTTATAAGACTTTACAAGATTATCTCTAATCATCATGATAGCATGAAGCGCGAGAGGATCCGTATAATCGCTGTTTGCAGTAGATACATAAGCCTCAATGCCGTGCGTCATTGCATCCATACCGGTATGTGCAACGAGCTTAGGAGGCATTGTCTCTGCAAGCTCAGGGTCAACGATAGCAACATCAGGCGTAATCTCAAAATCGGCTATAGGATACTTAATACCCTTATGATAATCTGTTATAATAGAAAACGCCGTAACCTCTGTTGCCGTTCCGGATGTAGATGACACTGCACAGAAATGAGCTTTTGTCCTCAGCTTAGGCAGTCCGAACACCTTACACATATCCTCAAATGTCGTGTCAGGATATTCATATTTTATCCACATTGCCTTAGCTGCATCGATAGGTGAGCCGCCGCCGATTGCAACAATCCAGTCAGGCTCAAACTCGCTCATAACTTCGGCACCCTTCATAACCGTCTCAACAGAAGGGTCTGACTCGATTCCCTCAAACAGCTTAACCTCCATTCCGGCTTCCTTCAGATATTCCTCTGCTTTCTGAAGAAATCCAAAACGCTTCATTGAACCGCCGCCCACACAGATAATGGCTTTTTTACCCTTTAATGTTTTAAGCGCCTCCAATGATCCCTTTCCATGATACAAATCTCTTGGTAAAGTAAATCGTGTCATAATAAAATACCTCCAAAATCTTAATAAAATTCATGGATTGTTAAATTACTGACAATCTGTATTTTCATTATATCTCTATTGGTATAATATTGCAAGCCGAAAAACATGACAATTTTTTATTTTCAGAGTATGCTTCTGACAGCCTCTGCTACATTTTCAGGAGTAAAACCGAACTTCTCAAAAAGCTGCTCGGCCGGGCCTGAAGCTCCGAAGCCCTTCATTGAAACAACCTTTCCGTCAAGACCGACATATCTGTACCAGCCGAAATCTGAAAGAGCCTCAACCGCCACTCTCTTGCGGCAGCTCAAAGGAAGAACTGAATTTCTGTAATCCTCAGTCTGCTCCTCAAACACCTCCATGCTCGGCATGCTTACGACACGCACGTCTACTCCCTCGCCGGCAAGCTGCTTTTTAGCCTCGATGGCAAGGGAAACCTCAGAGCCGCTGGCAATGATAATAGCGTCAGGCTCCGCCTTATTGCTGTCGTCAATGATATATCCTCCTTTGAGCGCCTCCTTTGATGAGCCCTCAAGCTGAGGAAGATTCTGTCTTGTTAGCACAAGTCCCGTAGGTGTAGACTCAGACTCTATCGCATACTCCCACGCAGCGGCAGTCTCAACCCTGTCACATGGGCGAAATACTGTAAAGTTCGGCATAGACCTGAATGCTGCCAACTGCTCAACAGGCTCGTGTGTAGGTCCGTCCTCGCCAACACCGATGCTGTCGTGCGTAAACACAAATATAACAGGCAGTTTCATAATAGATGTAAGTCTCGCCATCGGCTTGGTGTAATCACTGAACACAAAGAAGGTAGCGGCAAAAGGTCTCAAACCTCCGTGAAGCGCTATACCGTTGACAATAGCGGTCATTGCCTGCTCTCTTACGCCAAAGTGAAAATTGCTGCCGGCATAATTATCCCTTGAAAAATCACCCGCATCCTTCATGTTGGTTTTGTTTGAAGGCGCCAGGTCGGCAGAGCCGCCAACAAGATTAGGCATATGCTGTTTTATAAGATTTAACAGTATACCTGATGTGTTTCTGGTCGCCTCAGGCTTTTCTGCCTTAGCCCAGTACTCATCTGAACTGAACAATTCAGACAAATCATATCCGTTATAATAATTATCCCACTTTTGCTTCATCTCAGGATACTTTTCGCAGTACTCGTCAAACAGCTTATTCCAGTTTTCCTCTTCCTGAGCAAGTTTCTTCGAAATCTCATTATAGTGGTCATAAACCTCTTCTGGCACTTCAAAATCACCGCTGCAAGGCCAGCCGATATTTTCTTTTAACGCGGCAACATTTTCCTCGCCCAGAGGCTCGCCGTGAGCGCTTGCCTTCCCCTGCTTTGCGGGACAGCCAAAACCAATGAGAGTGTTAATTTTGATGAGTGAAGGTCTCTCCTTATCAGCCTTTGCCTCCTCAATCGCAGCGCCTATCGCGTTCAAATCATTTCCGTCCTTAACCTCTATTGTCTGGAAACCAAACGCCTCGAAACGCTTCATGACATCCTCTGTAAACGCTATATCTGTGCTTCCCTCTATTGAAATATTGTTTGAATCGTAGAGTACAATAAGCTTTGAAAGTCCCAGCGTACCGGCAAGAGAAAAACATTCCGATGAAATGCCCTCCATCATGCAGCCGTCTCCTCCCAGAACATAAGTATAATGGTCAACAACAGGGAAACCTTCCTTATTGAAAACTGCGGCAAGATGCGCCTCTGCCATAGCCATTCCTACCGCCATAGCCATACCCTGTCCCAAAGGTCCTGTTGTAGCCTCTATACCGACAGTATGTCCGTACTCAGGATGCCCCGGTGTAAGCGAATCGAGCTGTCTGAAATTCTTAATATCATCGATGGAAAGATTTCCGTAGCCGAATAAATGCAGCAGCGAATACAGTAACATAGAGCCATGCCCGCCTGACAGAACAAATCTGTCCCTGTTTTTCCACTCAGGATTTGCAGGATTGTGCTTCATATGTCTGCTCCAAAGTTCGTAGGCGGCAGGAGCCGCACCTAAAGGAAGTCCGGGATGTCCTGATTTCGCTTTCTGAATAGCATCAGCAGACAAAACTCTTATAGCGTTTACCGCCATTTCTTCAATTTTACTCATTTATTCTCCTCCACTCAATTAGTTTTATCAGTCTTTAAAATCAGCCTCTGACAGGAAGAATATATCGCCGTTTTCACCGCGTTTCTTCTTTATACCGCCGAAAAATCTCCTAGAAGCTCGCTTTTCGGAATGCGCTATGGCTTTATTTATAATTTCCTTAATGTCATCCAGACGAATATTATCTGTTACACTGTGAAGCTTATCAATTTTTAAATATAATTCAAGCAGCGCGTCATCATCAACCTCATACTGACGCTTTCGGGCAAACTTTCTGGCCATTTCAACAAGCTCGTTTACCGTATATTGTTTAAGCACAATTCTGTGATTAAACTTCTTCGTCAAATCTGGATTAAAATTAAGCAGAACATTCATCTCCGCATCTGAATCCTCAAAAATAACAATCATTCTGTCTGTATCCTGCTCAAGACACTCCATAATCTCCGAAATACGCTTAGGATGTATACAGCCTGCTCCCTCAACAATAAGCGCAGTTCCTCTGAGTTTACTCATGGCCTTGCTTATTCCTCTGTGATTTATACTGTCACCTGTGGTTTTCGCAATCTTTTTAGGATTGTCAGGGTACAGATGATTGACAGCCCTGACAATAGTTCTCGCCAAATCAGTCTTGTCCGAGCTTGAATTTCCTGAAATAAGAATATTTCCTCGTGAAGAATTCGTAAGACGCATCTCCTCGTCGAGTGTATCAAAATATTCGACAAGCTGGCTCTCAAGCCCCGGCATCTCTCTGTACTTTCTGAAAATCTTCGCAAGGTCTCCGCTTAACTTTCTGTTGTCATCAACCGTCTGCTCAATATCATCTACAACAGGCTCCTCTTTCTTAACCTGCTCCGGTTTTATTCTGCGCGGCTTTTCCTCCTCGGCAAGCTCGCCCACAACACCGCTGTCCTGCTCTGACTCCTGCTCGGAAGCAGCCGCATCAAGCTCCTGACTGACAATCTTTTCAAGCATCTCATCTGATATATTGACGAGTTCCGCAGTGTCAAGCGACACCTCTGTTGGCTCCTGCTGCTTTTTGTCAGCTCCTGTCCCGTCAGGCTGTGTAATTGCGGCATCTGCTTCTACGGTAGCAGTAAGCTCCTGCTGTACTCCCGAACTT
>CASFUI010000017.1 GCA_949297565.1 uncultured Eubacteriales bacterium | reverse complement strand
CTTTTTTTTGCTGTCCATAAGCGTTCCGTCCAAGTCAAGAGCCAGGGCCCTGTACAGGATACCTTCACTTTTTATTTCCTCTAACCGTTTTTTTATTCCCGACATAGATTTAATAATCCTCTCTTAAATTTTATCTGCACCAGCTCATAATATTACAAAACCGAGTCTGTGTAAATGTGTTTATGTCCATTTCAGGTAATTCTCAACTCAAGAAATGAATTAATCAAACTCATCTTTCCGTAGCCCGCTGATGTCAAATTATTGTCACGAACTTAAAATTCCATTCTATTTCAATACGCTTATCATTATAGACAAAGACTCTACTGATAAACGTATCAACCGCTTCCTTTGTCAGCTCTTCGATACGCAAATGCCTTACAATCTGCTTCATGTCTTCCGCCGTTTCCGCACATTCGATTTCCGCCGCAGCAAGTCTTTCTGACGCTTCATCCTCCTTAACTGATAAATCGGACATGCGCTGTGTCAGCTCTCCTGCTCTTATCTGATATTCCTCTTTCCCGGACTCTCTAAGCTCATCAGATCTGTGCATGGCATATGTCTCATATAATATATCCTTTTCAGTTTGCAGCTTCTTTTTTTCGCGCCTGTATAATTCAAGTCTTTTTTTTAAAGCCCGGAGAGAAGCCTGCTGAAATGCCGACAGTCTTTCCTTCTGTTTTTCTGCGCTGCCCAAAATCAGCAGTTCCTTATTCAGCATCAAAAGCACTGTTTCTTCCAAAAGCCCGGCGCTCACACCGGTACAGCATTCAGGTATACCAAGCAGCGCATGTTTCCGGCACTCAAATCTCCTGTACCTGTTTCCGTCGCATAGAGGTTTATAAGCCAGCGCATAGCCGCAGCCTCCGCAGTATATTTTCCCCGTAAGCGGATGCCTTTTGGCGTTTTGCACGGCACGAAATTTTCGCCTTGCCGGACGCTTTTGTCTGAACGATGCCGCCCTCTCAAAAATATCCTCCGAAATCAGCGCTTCATGGTGATTGGGAATAACTTTCCAATCTTCTCTGGCTACTGCTATGCTGCTTTTGCTTCCGACAGACTTTCTGACGGATTTGCCATATGCCATTTCTCCGAGATAAAACCTGTTGTTTAATATCCTTCTGACTGCATTTTCACTCCAGGAATGTACCTTTGAGTCCTGATATTGTTTATGAGGATAGCGAAGCTGAGTAATTGTAGGCACGTTTTCCTCATAAAGCTGTCTCGCAATCTGCGTACTGCTTTTCCCGTCAGCGGCAAGAAAAAAAATATATCGCACAATTTCCGCCTCACTCTCATTCACAATCACAGAATTTTTTACAGCTCTGCTCTTCTCATATCCAAAAGGAGCCTGTCCGAAAACATACTCTCCCCTTGCACATCTGCTCTCAACAGAAGCCTTTACCTTGACCGAAACATCCTTGCTGTACAAGTCGTATAAAAGCGTCTGAAACGCCGTGTCAAGCTCTATTGTGCTTCCATGACGCTCCCTGCTGTCGTAATGGTCGTTAATGGCTATAAACCTAATTCCCATAAACGGAAATATCTGGTTTAAATAAGTTCCCATTTCAATATAATCTCTTGAAAAGCGCGACATATCTTTTACAATGATACAGCAGATACGGTTAGCCTTTACCTCCCCCAGCAGTTTCCTCATACCGGGTCTGTTCATATTGGTGCCGGAATAGCCGTCGTCAGTAAATTCTGCTTTTTCATAACCTCTCAATTCAGCATCGTTCTCTATATATTCATATATCTGATTTCTCTGGCTTGCGATACTGTTGCTCTCATCTCTTTCCGACCCGTTATGAACAGCCTTTTCATCCTCTAAGGATAATCTTAAATATAATGCCAGTCGACGCGTTTTATTTCACTCCTTCCAGACAGTCAGCTCTAAACGAGAATATAACCTCCATCCTCTTTCCCGGATAAATCTGTATTCTTGAAATAAAAGACTCTGCCATATCCCTTGAAATATCTTTTTTATTGTCTGGATTTAACATAGCTCTTATCTCAGCCAAATATTCTGATGACAGCTTCTCCAATGCTTTTATTTCATTTTGCTGCCTTTCCTGCTGTTTTCTTAAATCATCTTCTCTGTCATGATGCTTCATCTTAAAATCAATATATTCCGCCTGCGAAATTTTTCCCGACCTGTAATCTATGTAAATGCTGCTTTCTTTCTCGCGCAGGCGTCTTATTTTTGCTTCCGTCGCTCTCAATTCCGCCTCTGCATTTTTTACACTCCCGGCAATTTGCTTCCTCCCATTTTCTATACAGCTTTTTTTACTATTAATAAAAACCGCGAAAATTATATTAATGAGAGTCGATAGTATCTTAACAAGCTCATTTTTCGATATACGGTTTGAGTCCGGGCACACCTTAACCTTTGTCTGACCGCCGTTCACGCAGAAATATCCGTATAACCTTGCCTTCTGTCCGCCTGCGTATTCTCTTACGCTGCTGCTTCTTGTCATTTTTCTGCCGCACACGCCGCAATATAATATGCCGCCAAAAATATTTTCCTCAATCGGGCACTCCTTTGCCAGGTGCCTGTGAGCTGACGACCTTTTCTGTATATTCCGGCAAAGCTCAACTGATTTCTTATACAATTCTTTGTCGACCAGCGGCTCGTGTGTATTGTTTGAGATCACCCATTCGTTTTCAGGATTATGAATGCGGTTTTTCTCATCTCTCGCGGTAATCCGCGTCTTTCCCTGCACTAGGTTTCCGGCATAGGTTTCGCTTTTCACAATTCTTTCTACGGCGCTCTTATCCCATCCCTTATACCCGTCTGAAGCATGTGTATAATATACCTCCTTTGTTCTCCTGTAAATACCGGGAGGATTGACGCGCCTGCGGTTTAATTCATCCGCAACAGCAGTATAGCTTTCTGTCTCAATAAATTTCTCGTAAATAAACATTACAACCGTTTTGGTATTCTCATCAGGTATCAATACACGGCGCTTTCCTTTCCGCCCCGAAATATAGCCGTACGGCGGCGGCCCGCCGACATAAGAGCCCTCCTCCCTCATCTGTTTTAAATGTATCTTTGCCTTTTTTGAAAAATCCTTCGCGTACATGTCATTAACAAGATTTTTTATTTCCGAAGATATCTGTTTATTTTCGTTTCCGCTTTTTCCTGTATCAAAATTATCGGCAACGGAGATAAACCGCACTCCCAAGAAAGGAAAAATTTTTTCGATATAATTGCCGGCTTCAAGATAATTCCTGCCAAACCGTGATAAATCTTTTACAATAACACAGTTTATTTCTCCAAGCCTTATATCCTGCATTAACCTAAGAAAGCCCTCTCTTTGAAAATTGCTTCCTGTTTTTCCCATATCGGTATAGCATTCCTTAATATCAATTACCTCTCCGGTTTCTTTCAGATTAAATTTTTCAACGAAGTTCTTAGCTATCTCAATCTGAACGTCAAGGCTCTCTTCCTGCGAAGTCCTGGCTTCGTTTCTTCGGTCCTGCCCGAAAGCTTTGCTTGAATAATCCGAAGAGAGCCTGGCATAAATTCCGGCACTATACCGCCTGACTTCTCCCGCGGGCTCTGACCGACAGTATGCAGTCCTTTTTAAAGAAGCGTACCTTTTGGATACCCTGCCCATTCTCACGCACTCCTTTCCGCCCTGCTTTGTTTTGCTTTTCTGTCGCCAATATTTTTATTTTCTTCTGTCAAAACCCGGTATTTATCTGTATAATAAAACTCAATTTCAATCCTGCGGTTTTCAAAAACGGAAATTTCCCTGACCATGCTGCAAAGCGTGCGGCGGTCGACCTCCTTAAGCTCGCAGCATTCCCGCATAGCACTTAACCTGCCGGCTGAGATTACACTGTTTTTAACCATTTCTTTTATCATAAACTCCTGCTTTTTCTGTGCTTCCTCAAGCTCTGCGGCTCTCCGCTTAAACTCGCCGTACAGCCGCTCATATTCCTCCTGTGTGATAATTTTCTCTTTTAAGTCCTCATATAATCCGGAGCAAAGAGAATAATATCTGCTCTGTTCCGCTCTCAGCCTTACAATTTCCGCATTGCAGCGCTCAAGTGATTCAAATTGTATTTTCAGTCCAAGAGCTTTTTCAAATACCCGCTCTTCGTCCATGAAACAATTTACATATTTTCTTACTGTTTCAGCGACAAGTTCTATTAGCTGTTCTTCCTGTATGCTGTGTCTGGTACAGCCCTCTGCGCGGTTTTTTGTTGAACAGATATAATAAACTCTCTGTGTATTTTTATAACAGTTTACCCGCCTTATCATCTGCTCCCGGCAGTCTCCGCAAAAAATCAGCCCGGAAAAAAAGCTGTTTTTCTTTGATACCGGACTCACTCTTACGTCAGTCTTTATCAGATTCTGAACAATCCTGAAATCATCTTCTGATATTATCGCCTCATGGGTATTGTTTACTTTAATCCATTCTTCCTTTGGTTTCTGCACGCTCTTTTTCAGCTTATAGTTTATTTTATTTGTTTTTCCCTGCACCATATGTCCAAGATACATCTCGTTTGTCAGTATCCTCTTTACGGTTGCGCTGCTCCACATGGATTTTGCGGCGCCCGAAAAACCGCCTTTATAATTAGAACCTGTGAACTTCTTGTACTCTTTTGGCGAAAGTATACCGAGCCCGTTTAACTTTTCCGCAATGGCAGAAATCGCGCAGCCGTTTATTTTCCACATAAAAATTCTTCTGACAATTCCGGCAGCATATTCATCCACAACAAGTTTATTTCTGTTGTTTTCCGCTTTTCTGTAGCCGTAAAGCGCAAACGGAGCAATGCATTCTCCCTTCCGCCGCTTTACTTCAAACTGACTTTTTACCTTTGTTGAAATGTCTCTGCAATAAGAGTCATTAATAAAATTTTTGACAGGCAGAACAATACCGCTCTCGCCCGCGTCTGCCTTAAGACTGTCATAATGATCAGTAAGCGCAATAAAACGAACGGAAAGAGCCGGAAAGATTTTTTGAATATACCTTCCGGTTTCAATATAGTCACGACCAAAACGGGAAAGGTCTTTTACAATTACACAATTTACCTCTCCCGCATTAATATCGCTAATCATTCTTTTAAATTCAGGTCTGTCGAAATTGCTGCCCGAGAAACCGTCATCTACATAAATATCATATAATTCAATATCCTGCTGTTCCTGAATATACGCTTTTATCAGTTCTCTTTGATTTCCTATGCTGTTGCTCTCGGATTTCAGGCAGCCTTTCTTGTCCGTAACATCTCCGACATCGCTGTCATCCCTTGAGAGCCGCAGATACATGGCTGCCAGAAAATGTTTATTTTTCAATCTGTCACTCCATTCTGATGCTTTTTATTTTTTAAATATAAATTTCCGCGAGATGCTTAATATACTCCTCCATTTTATCGTCTATGTCGGGCCCCTCCTTTTGAAACTTTACCTTCACCACATAATCGCCAATACGGTGAACATAGATGTTATTTGTCTGTTCTGCAAAAGCAGTCAGCTTCTTTTCAACCGAAAGCTTCGTATCAATATTAATATCTCTTATATCTGTCAGGGTATTTATATCCACGGTCCGCACATCGACAGAAGCCATTTCATCCAGTTGTTCTTCTGTTATATCTGACATAGAATGGTCCTTTATGTATGCTCTTTTCTATGTTATTCGGCGCGCAGATTGTCCTATGACACAATCTGCTCACTTAAAAAGCCGGGCTAAGCCCGGCTTCTCTGAAATATTCTGTTTATAGATTTTTGTTGTTTATACACAGCAAATAACAAGGCCTTCTTATGGATTGTTCAGCCCTGCATATAATATGACAAAAAGTAAACCCGGTCCTACGGAAGAGCAGCCAGCTTTTTACCGTTTTCGACCTGATCCGTTGTCATAATAGTACGGATATAAGTGTCCGCTATTATATCAGCCCACTTATTGCTGTAATACAGCAGATTTTCCTCGTTTTCATATTTACCTTCAATGGATGTGTCGCTCCAGTCTGCTGACATATAACACTGAAAGAAATACGGCTCCCCATCAATTTCAAAGGTGTAAACAACAAAATATGATCCGTTGTTAATCTCTCCGCCTATCTCCATACGCGCCATACCTGAATATCGTATCATATCTATACCGTTTATCGTGACATTATTTTTGTACCAAACGTCATATGGTCCATACCTTGAAGGAATAGGTTGATACTCCATATTCTGGCACACAACGTCAAATATCTCTTCCGGTCCCGGATTGAGCTCTGCAAAAAATGCCGTATCCTCATCGCCCTCCTCCGGGCAAATCACATCAACATTACCTGAATATGTACCCCAATAGTCGGTGCACCAGCAGATTTTTCCGTTTTGTCCGTGAGAATACCTCTCAAGATAATTTTTATAGTTCCAGTCGCATGCCGGGTCCAGCTCAACAAAGGCTTCGCCGTTGTACGGTTCAACCGACTCTACTATTGATTTAAGCAGATTTTTAAATCCGTCCTCGGTAAGATTAAGAAATTTTAAATGAACAGGCGTATATACTCCGTAAACACATACAGGCTTGTCCCCGCAAAAGAAAGAATAACCTATATATTTGCTTCCGTCAGCAAAGGCATAAAACTCTGATGACTCAAAGCATACGGCATCATAATCCCCGACTTTAACCTGCTCCGTCTTTGCAATATCCTCAACCGAAGAATAGATTTGGTTTACATAGTATTTCTTATCATAAAACAGCGAATAATCATCACTCTGCTTCTCCTGCGCAATCTGTAAAGGAAGCGTCTCCAAATCAGCCTCCTTTTCGCGCAGGGTTTCAACATTAATAGTGTATTTTTCATAAATACAGAACGAATGACCGTGAAGCGACACAAAATTTCCGCCTCCTTTGCTTCTTCCCTCTGGGATGTACGGAATTTCATAGGAAACCTCCGCCGGAATATTGCCCCAGCGTCCAATGCTCTGATACTCCGTCACCTCTGAGACAGTATCCCCCGATGTCTGACCTCCGTCAGAATTTCCTCCGGCTGCATTCTGTCCCGTCTGCGCCGACTGACCGCACGCCGTCGTCCCAAGACACAGCGCTAATATTGCCCCCAACAATATCCTCTTAATACCTCTTCTTTTTTTCATATCTCCTCTCCTTCAGAAAATAAATTGTATAAAAATTCATAATATACTTTATAAATATACCATAAAAACAACTTTTCTTGCAACAGAAAAGAAGAAGCATTTTCGTCATTCTTTTCCCGAACTGAAATCAGTTATTTTTTAAGAAAAAAACGCAAAATCCCCGTAGTTATCAGCTTTTTAACAACATGACACTATAATTTCACTATCCCCCCACACATTATTTGGAAAATCCTGAGTGCTCCCCCCAAGTACACTCTCATCACGTACGGCTCCCCTGATCAGAATATATTTTACATCACTTGTACCCAGGAAACGCGCGTTTCCGTAATAAACTCCCCATGTAAGAAGAAGCGCCGCAGCTCCTGCCACATGCGCTGCGGCTATACTCGTACCTGTCCGGTAAGAATACCCTCCGCCGACAGACGGACCGTAAACATTTACTCCCGGCGCCGCAAGCTCAGGTTTAACAATTCCCTCGGCATTATACCCGCGCCCAGAATCTATACTTATGGCTCCCGTCACATGGTCATATGCCGCTATGCTTATTATCCTGCTGTCTGCAGCGGGCTCCGTAAGCGTTGTATCGGGTGTTGAACTCAGAAAAAACGTATCGCCCTGCATGAAATTTTTAATAGGTAGCCACGCGTTAAAGCTGCCTTTAATGCTGGTCAGACTGTACACGTTTATTTTCCATATCCCCTGCGCCGGATTAATAAATCTGAAAAAAATAACCTCATTTCCCGACAGCGGGTCCACTACCCTGTAATCCACCTGAACCTCGGTATTCTCAAGAATAAATTTAAGAACATTTGTCGCTCCGGTACGCGCAGGAAGCCTCGGAACGCTTTCACCTGACGGGGAGATGATTGAAACAGACAATACATCAAGCGTATTGGCCCAGATTTCCATTGCGAAGCCTCTATCCTGAATTCCCACGCTGAGTTCAATGGTGTAGGGCGAAACAGAGGACAGAGCCTGCCCTGAAATGTGCGCCCTGTTATTTGCCTCATTTCCCATACACGTTACAACCACGACATTGGTTCTTCTGGCAGCCATTCCAAGCACGCTTGCAAGCGGCGTTGCCCCGGTACGGGGACCACTTCCTGTTCCCAGTCCAAAGCATATTACAAGCGGAAGTCTCTTTGAACTCGCGTAATCTAAAAGGAAACGGACACCAAGCATAATATCCGTTTCCTCAAAAGCCTCCGCATTTTCATTTATCAAAAAATATTCCCTTAAATACCTTTTTGCAGGTTTAAGCTTTACAACGGCAAGCTCACACTCGGGAGCCGCCCCGGTAAACGAAGGCTCTGAGCTTCCCGCTGCAATCCCTGCTATAAAAGTACCGTGCCCGTTTTCATCTACACTCGGAACGTAATCATAAGGATTTTCCCCTCTCTCCTTAGCCGCAAGCGCCTCGTTAATCTGATTTCGTGTATACATGGCACCAAATTCATAGATGTCGCCGATGCTGCGTCTAAGCTCCGCATCCTCGGAACTGCGCTGCTCTTCCGATATATTCACAGACTGATCCCATATGACATCTATTCTGCTCTGTGTAGCACTGCTCTTAAATACCTCGTGAGTATAATCAATTCCGGTATCTATAAAACCGATAATTACCCCCTGTCCTCTGACATTTAAAAACGGTTGGTTAAGAGTCGCCGTAATCCCGGAGCTGTCCATGCTTGAGGTATCCATAAGCCCATAGAGCTTGGGGATTGTCTGATAACCGACATCGCTTACGTTCATCTTTAATTCAGGAGGAAGAAGCCCGTAGCCAACGGAGAAATTATCGTCTATCTCTAGTATACAGCCGCCCTCCAAATCAGCCGCCGGATTAAAATACCACGGATTATTGTAAACTATAAAATCCATAATATCTTCAGACATAATTAATTCGCCGCAAGTCATAAAATCACTTTTACCTTTTTATAGCTTTATTAATTATATTCAGCCACAGTGATAATATAACTTAATTGAGCGCAGGTTTTAATATAAAACCTGCGCTCAGCCTGCCGTTTTTCTATAATGCTTTAATATTTTACGCATTATGTGCACTCAGCAGAGGAGTCTCAAACCCCCGCATCTGTATAACCGGAGCTCCTTTTTTAAGAATATAATCACCTGTAATTGTGACCTTGCCTATATTATTATCTTTTGGTATTTCATACATAATATCAAGCATATATTCCTCAATAATAGAGCGAAGCGCTCTTGCTCCCGTTTTTTTCTCCATAGCCTTGTCAGCTATTGCCTCAAGAGCCGCATCATCAAACTCCAGCTTTACCTCGTCCATTTCAAGAAGCTTCTCATACTGCTTTAATATTGCATTTTTAGGCTCTTTCATAATCTGTATAAGCATTTGCTTTGTGAGACTTTCAAGTGAAAATACGATAGGAAGCCTTCCGAGAAACTCCGGTATCATTCCGTAGTTCCTTAAATCCTCAACCGTAACCTGGCTGCACAGATTTGGCTCATTGTCATATTTGTCCTTTAAATCGGCAGTAAAACCTATCGAGCCCTGCCTGTTAAGTCTTTCCTTGATAATATCCTCCAAATCAGGAAACGCCCCGCCGCATATAAACAGAATATTTTTTGTATTCACGGTAACAAGAGGCACCATTGCATTTTTGCTTGTCGCTCCCACAGGAACTTCTATATCGCTTCCCTCAAGCAGCTTAAGCATCCCCTGCTGAACTGATTCACCACTGACGTCACGGCTTCTTGTCTCTTTCTTTTTGGCTATTTTATCTATCTCATCTATAAAAATAATCCCGTGCTCAGCTCTCTCTACATCATTATCTGCCGCCGCAAGCAGTTTTGACACAACGCTCTCTATATCGTCACCTATGTATCCTGCCTCTGTAAGCGAGGTCGCATCGGCAATGGCGAGAGGAACTGATAAAAGCTTTGCAAGCGTTTTGACCAGATACGTCTTTCCCGAGCCTGTCGGCCCAATCATAAGCATATTTGACTTCTCAATCTCGACGTCTGAATCCGCATTGGCAACTCTCTTATAGTGGTTGTACACCGCTACAGACATTATCTTTTTCGCATGCTCCTGTCCTACTACATACTGGTCGAGCATCTCCTTTATATGGTGAGGCGCCGGAATTTTTGTCAAATCAATATCATTTTTGGCGTCTGTCTTTTCCTTTTTCTTTTTGACCTTCTGCTTGTTCGTCATATTATCCTGCATATCACCGAACACAAATCCGCCTATATTTCCCATTCCCGGAATATTTTTCATCATGTCGTCATAATTAATTCCGCTGTTGTTAAGAGAATCAAATGTCCTCTGCATGCAGTCAGCACATATGTAAATATTATTAGGCATGCTTATCATCTTGCCTGCACGGCTCTCGGAACGCCTGCATATATAGCAGACCTTCTCATACTCATCAGCATTTTTCTTTCCGCCGGATGTCTCCGATGTATTATTATTTATATTATTTTTTTCAAATTCATTATTATTTTTATCGTTATTATCCATAATCTTCTCCATTCTTACTGTATGGTATACATTTTTCAATGGTACTCCTAAAGTATACCTACTGAAGTTAAATTTATCAATTAAATAATTCTAAAAAAAGGCAAACAAAATAGAAAATAAAATATATAAAAACGAACTTTATATCACTGACACCAAAAACGACACCGTAAAAACTACGGTGCCGTTTTTTATTTCCGTTATACTGTCATTATTAATCTTTGCTTCCCAGAGTAACATCAACCGACTTTAATACATACTGTGTACCCTCAGGATGATAGTACTGAATTGTCACTGTCTCTCCGGCTTTGTAGTACTGCATAATACTCTGAAGCCCCGACATTGACGATACTGTCTGGTCGTCAAAGCTCACAATAATATCGTACTGTCCAAGTCCTGCCTGCTCCGCCGCCGAGCCGGATACAACCGAACGTATCTGCACACCCTGCGGATACTTATAATATTCTGAAATCGCGCTCGTTATATCAACACCGGAAATACCCAGATATGACGCCTCGCTCTCGCTTACCTTTGTTCTGGTTTCCCTGTTCATAAGTGAGTCTATTAAATCTCTTACATTTGATACCGGGATAGCATATGCCATACCCTCAACACCTGACTCGGAAGTCTTGGCAAAGTTGATACCGATAACACGACCGTCTGCGTTTAAAAGCGCGCCGCCTGAATTTCCTGAGTTGATAGCCGCATTTGTCATAAACAGCCCTTCAAATGTTACATTGTCAACTGTAATAGAACGATTCAAGGCGCTGATAATACCGTTTGTAACAGACTGT
>CASFUI010000016.1 GCA_949297565.1 uncultured Eubacteriales bacterium | reverse complement strand
TCAACATTGACCCCGGCACCATGAATCCTATCCAGCACGGCGAGGTTTTTGTAACCGATGACGGTGCCGAGACAGACCTGGACCTCGGACATTATGAGAGATTTATCGACGAAAGCCTTAACAAAAATTCAAATGTGACAACAGGAAAGGTTTACTGGACTGTACTCCAGAAGGAGCGGCGCGGTGACTTTGGAGGCGGCACCGTCCAGGTTATTCCTCACATAACTAATGAGATTAAAAGCAGATTTTTCAGAGATTACTCTTCTGATGAGACAAAAATTGCAATTATTGAGGTCGGCGGCACTGTCGGAGATATTGAAAGCCAGCCTTTCCTCGAAGCTATACGTCAGTTCCAGCACGAGGTCGGACGCGAGAACGCAATACTGTGCCACGTCACGCTGATTCCTTACCTTAAGGCATCCGGCGAGATGAAGACAAAGCCTACACAGGCAAGCGTCAAGGAGCTTCAGGGAATGGGTATCCAGCCGGATATTCTTGTCTGCCGTACAGAGCATCCTCTTGAGCCGGGTATAAAAGATAAGATTGCATTATTCTGTAATGTTCCGAAATCTCATGTTTTGCAGAACCTCGACGTTGAAATTCTGTATGATGCGCCTCTCGCTATGGAGGAGGAGCGACTTGCTCAGGTTGCCTGCGAATGTCTGCATCTTGACTGCCCTGAGCCGGATCTGGATGAATGGCGCGCAATGTGCAAGGCATGGAAAAACCCTACCAAAAAAGTTACTATTGCGCTCGTAGGAAAATATATACAGCTTCATGACGCTTATATAAGTGTTGTAGAGGCTCTTAAACACGGTGGAGTATTTAATTCTGCCGACGTAAATATAAAATGGGTTGATTCTGAGACTGTAACAGCCGAGAATGCAGCCGAAGTTCTGAAAGACGTCTCCGGTATACTTGTTCCCGGAGGTTTCGGCGACAGAGGTATTGAAGGTAAAATTCAGGCAATCCGCTACGCTCGTGAAAATAATGTTCCGTTCCTTGGGCTCTGCCTCGGAATGCAGTTATCCATTGTTGAATTTGCAAGAGATGTTATAGGATACACTGATGCCCACAGCGTCGAGCTTAAGCCTGACACAACACACCCTGTAATTCACCTTATGCCTGACCAGGAGGGTATTGACGACATCGGCGGAACATTGAGACTAGGCTCATATCCATGTGTTCTGGACAAGACCAGCAAAGCATACGAGCTTTACGGCGAAGAGTTAATTCATGAACGTCATCGCCACCGCTATGAGGTAAACAACGATTACAGAAAAGTGCTTATTGAAAACGGAATGAAGCTCTCGGGAATATCACCTGACGGAAGAATTGTTGAGATGATTGAAATTCCCGAGCATCCGTGGTTTATAGCAACACAGGCTCACCCTGAGCTGAAATCACGTCCTAACAGACCACACCCTCTTTTCAGAGGATTTATAAGCGCTGCTTTAGATTATCAGGAAAACCACAGATAATTGCCTGTTGATATTATTATAACAATTTTATCTGAATAATTAAGTAACCGACAAAACCGGCGCGCCGTTTGCAGAACAAACCAGAAATATCTGCAAACAGCGCGCCGTTAGTTTCTCTATTATTATGTCAAATAATTTATCTTAATATTTTTTATAAATCACTGAAATCTGTTCGCCATCAGCTTCATATTCTATAATACCAAAACTCAAATTATCAACATAATTTAATTTTGCTGTGTCAAAGTCAGCGACAAGTGTATTGCCTTCCGACTTAAAATATATTTTGTTAAGACACGCGGCAATTCCCTCTCCTGTCATCTTTGAATATGCCTCCTTAAGCGTCCACAGCCTCAGAAATCTTCTGTCGCGCTCCTCCTGCGAAGCCCCCTCCTCTATCCATATGTTCTCATGAACAGAAAAAAATCTCTTTGCAACGGAACAGGAATCAGCTCTATGCCCCTCCATATCTATTCCGACAGGCTTATCAAACAGAACACATGCTGCGGAGGATTTTGAATGGGTAACACTGTAATGAATATCGGGATAATCAGTAAAATAAGGCTTACCTTTTTCCGTGACTGAAACCTTGTAATCGTATGAGCTGTCATAACCTCTGACCGCCTCTTTCAAATCAACCGCAATGACTTCCTCATGCTTTCTGTCATATTTGTCCAAAGAATTTTCAATGTTCAGCCGGTCCGTATGTCTCATTCTCAGTCCATAATTCAGCAAAAGTCCGGCAGCTATACACCTGCATTTATCATCTAAGAATTTAAGCTTATCAGCTTTTGTTCTGCGCTCACTGCTGACCGCTTTATAAGCTGTTCCAAAAAACTTTTCATCTCTGAGCTGCTCGACAGAAGCCATATATATAACCGGACCTTTCAAGCTGTAATCAGACGATTTATCTGCCATTATATTCTCCATTCCTGAGCGCTCTTTATGCACATAATAAGCTTATGGCAATCATGCACACACAAATATTATTTTGAATACTTGTCAAAATACTCCTCTGCTTCGTATTCACTCAAATCAAAGTATTTAATAAGTTTCTTTACAATATCTGTTCTATTCTGTCCATATTCAATGCTTTCTTTTACTATGGCATTTATCCCCTCCTGTCTTCCGACATTGTATCCCTCTTCACGACCTTCCTTAAACCCAATCCGCATTACATTCTTTAAGTGCTGCTCCTCGTCATACTCTGTCAAAAACATTTTACACACCTCCGCCCGCTGTTTCAGCAGTATTTCTTTAAGTATATTATTGCTGATTGCATCTTTAATTGCAAGCTCTAAGGCTATTTTTATATAATTCCCCTCGGATAAATACCCTCGCACCAAACTTATAAACTGTGAATATTCACGAAGTTTACCGCACCTCTCCATTATATGTATATTGTTGCCTAAATTTATATTGAGCATTACTGCCGTCAATTCAATGCACGGTTTAACCCCTTCTTTGTCAGATGAAAAAGCATCAGATAATTTCAACTCACATCTTTCGGGCTCCTTTTTCAATCCGTTGTAAAATACGATGTACTGTGGCACCGGAAGTTTTACCAATTCCGAAACATAAATATCCAATCCCTCTTCATGTATATACTGACTGTACAGCTGTCCAAAATATACGAGACCTCTCACAGGCATGTTGGGATTAAACGAACTCTGATGTTCATATAAGCTCAATAAATCTTCCGGATTATTAAATATAAACCTGAACAGTGCATCCTTATACTCTCTGTTTGGATAAGTATTTGAAAACAATTTTTTCCCCTCCTTAAATCTTATCTTCTGTGCGCCCCACATTTATTGTTAATTTTAATTATATATTATTTATATTATTTGTCAATATCTTATTATTCTTAAAATAGAGTTTCGCAATTATAAATAATCCAACATACAAAAACTCAAAACATAAAGTTCGCTTGCAAACTTTTTTGCAAGGCGCGTGGTATTATTATTCTATAGGAAGTTCAGATAACCTTCCTATAGAATAATAAAAAATCCCATGACAATATGATTCAATACATTGTCATGGGATTTTCCAAAATATTTTATACGGTTGTTCTATAATTTAACAGTTTAATTCCTCTTTACACCAAATAATAATACGGCAGCAGCAGCCTCGCAAAATATCCGACAAACGGCACTGCCTGCGTCAGATTGACAAACACAGGGCAGAATAACAGACTTGCCGCGGCAAATACCGGAATTGACGAAACCATTATCTTTTCATCTGGAACTATCACGGTAAGAATACCCGCAAACACCGTAACCGCCAAAACGTACAGCAGCATTTTTACAATTTCAAACGGATACACAGCTGTCTGAGTAATTGACATTGTAAGCTCTGCAGCAGCCGCAAAAAGAAATGTCGGCACAAACGCATACAGAAATCTTCCCGCATTTCTCATTCTTCGCGGAAGCACAAGAAACACGCCGTTATTCCTGTCCTGAAGCCACCATACTCCCCCGTATAGGCCTGCCAGAAACACCAAAACTGACAGCACCCCTCTCAGCGGAAAAACCATTCCTGACGAGCGGACCTTTTCTGACGCACTGCCGTCATCCGCTCCGATGTCAGCCTCAGCACCGTCCGTCAAATTTTCCTGCGTATTTAACGCATCGCCCTGCACATTATCAGAAGCAGTATTTATAGAGCCCTCCAGCGTCTCAAAATCAATATGAAACGTATCGCTGCCCTCGCCGTAGCGCTCATAGCGCAGTCTCACCTGTTCAACCGCCTCACTGCGCACACGCGAAAACATCTCCTCCTGCATTATATAATTTTCAGCCATATTAAGACCATACACGCGAAACATCTCAGCAAATACAATCTCATTTGTCATATACGACATCACACCTGAGCCGCCCTGATACAGTTTAATACAGCCCTTATAGTTTCCGGCGTCAAGCCTGCGCGTAAAGTTTGCATCAAAAACATAGCCGTATGACGCATCTCCCGACTCGATGGCAGCTAACAGCTCCCCGGCATTCTCATATTCGTAGAATGACGCCGAATACTGACCGCTCAGCAGTCTGTCCGCTGTTTTTCCCGCGGTTTCATCATCGCCCTGAACAACAAGTCCCACTGTATTTTCGCCCGCCTCCCTGAATGCGGGAAATTTTACAAAAATTATTCCGAAAAGCACAATTCCTGCCAAAAAACATATCATAGCAGTCGATTTAAGCTGCCTTTTAAAGAGCAGTCCGAGCCACAGAAAAAATCTTCTCACTGCAAATCCTCCTTAGCATAAGTGCTATGTCCTCCGCCGTTCCTGTAATGCAGGGCACGGGAAACCACAGATGAAACAGCCATAAAAAACACCGCATATGCCGCATTTGCCAGCACACACGCCGCCTGCACCGTACCTGTAAGTATCTGTGCGCAAAGCCTGAAAAACCATGTCGTCGGCAAAAACGCAGCAATTTTAACAACCGCCGGCGGCAGCATTTCCGATGGTATAAATAACCCGGAAGCAAACATCATTACAACCGAAATAAAAAATAAGAAAAGCACTCCCGAGACCATACTAAAACCCCCCAACAGTCTGTATGCCATGCCTGCCATTGATATTACGGCAAGCAGCAGAACAAAGAGCGCTGCTAACCCGATGCCTATATTTTTAAACGAAGCGGCAGCTTTGGATAAGTCAGTCGTCCTGAAGCCGTCAGCCGCCGACACTATATCCGCCGCTTCCGGAAAACGCATAACTGACAGTGACGCAAGCACAAACATCACGGCATAAACCGAATAAAACACAATCGTCACACCCAGAATTTTCATACACTGACTCAGACCTCCTGAAATTCCGCGTCTCCAGAATGCATCCGCGAGCGCCTGCTCATCGGGCGCAAGCAGCGACGCGCACACAAGCGTTGTAAGGAGCATAACAGCCACAAATCCGGCAGCCGTATAAAACTGCAAAGCAGTCGGCTGCCCACGGTCCTGTGCGCTTATATTTTCAAAATATATATTTCTGTCAAGGCAAAACGACATATACATTGAATTCATATGGGCATTTGATTTTTCAAGCGCTCCGTTCTGATTAATCAAAGCTCTCACCACATCGTCAACAGCATATATTCCGGCCTGAGCAGTACTTAAATCAGACGCACCCGCCCTGAGCATTTCCTGAAAAACAGACGAGGTAACATTGACGCCGCTCTCCTTAAAAATAACACGCGCCGGAATATTTTCCCCGTTCATAATACTGCTTATAAATCTCTCGGGAATTACGACCACAGCAGTGTATATCTCATTCTTTAAATCTTCAAGAGCCTTAACCTCATCTGCCTCAAATACAAAATCACAGACATTTTTCACACTATCTATCTGTCCCAGATACTCAAACGCATTGCGCACATATTTGTCCTCATCACGCATATTCTGATACTTATCGTCAGGCAGAACGACAGCCACCTGCATTTTTGGCGCGCCGCTGCTCTTATCCGCTGCCTGGGCGCCAAGCGCGACAGCACACAAAACAACAGAAAAAATCAGTGTCCCGGCAAAAATTTTCGGAAGTGTCAAAAAAGCATTTTTTATCTGAAGCTTCAATAAACAAAAATATTTTTTCATAACTCACAGCCCCATTATTACAGACTTAAGCTCTGCTGCGCCGGGATGCCCGTCAAGCTCGTGCATTGTCCCGTTCTTCAAAAGATACATCCTGCTGCACAGTTCAAGCTCCGTCTGTTCATGACTTGTAAGAATAACCGTACCGCCGCTCTGCATATACCGCTGCAGATAATTTTTTATATCTTCCTTACAAACAATATCAAGCGATGCGCCGGGCTCATCCATTATAAGCACCGGAGGCTGCTTGGCAAGCGCACAGGCAATGCTTAAGCGCTTCTTCTGCCCTCCCGAAAGCCTGTCGACACGCTTATCAGCATATGCGGAAATTCCAAGCATCGCAGGCGCACCGTTTATTAAATCATTTTTTAAACTTCTTGAGCTGTCACAGTACCAGAATTTAAGATTATCCATAACAGAAAGCTGAGTCATAAGCGGATTTTCCTGCGGAACATAGCCAATTAGCCTCTCAAATATCTTTACATTTTTTAAAGGGTCAGCCCCGTCATAGACAAGACTCCCGCTGTCAGGCTTTATGCTGCCTGAGAGTATTTTTAAAAGCGTGGACTTTCCGCAGCCGTTTGCGCCTACAATCCCTACGCATTCACCCGTATTCGCATAAAAGCTCACATCTTTAAGCACCTCATGTCTGCCGTATTTTTTCGCGACAGACTTAACCTCAATAAGACTCACCTGTATCTCCTTTTCTAAACTGACGGCTCATTGTCAAAATAGCCTATATATTTTACCCTGAGACTGCTCTTCGGAAACAGATACGCGTACAAATCAACAAAATAATCGTCCGTCATGCTTGCTATATAATCCACCACTATCTGATTCGGCTCCGTCTCCTCATAAACATAATCATCTTTATCATAAGTAAAACTAATTAAATTATTTACAAACGATACATGATGCCTGTAAAGCACCGAATTTTTGTAATGCGCGCGTGCGTCCTCAAGCAGCTTATCATAAACCTGTTCCAGCATTGGCTTGACGCTTTGTGTATACATATTATTTACGTCAGAATTTTTATATATATTCCGCGCGTTGTCGTCCTTAGCCATTACGAGCATATCAAAATATTCCTTATCCATCGAAATAAAAGGCTTGCCGTAGCTGTTCTCGATAATATTGACCGTGAGATTATTGATAATCTGCGCATTGCTGTTTCCAAGCACGCCGCCCGAAAAGCTGCTGTCGTCCTCTATAAGTCCGAGCTTCACAGCGTCCTGCCTGTCCTTTCCGAGATACGCGATAATATCGCATATGCGCATTACGCATCCCTCAAGCGTACATGGCGTGAGCAGCTTTATTTTATTGCTGTCAAGACAGCACGCCTCATACTTTTTGTCAAATTCCTCAAATTCAGTCATTTTACAAGGACGATATTCCTGCTGCTCCATTTCTCCGTTATGGCATAAAATGCCGTCTAATGTCTGAAGACTTAAATTCATATGTATCATTTTATCCAACACTCTGACGCTGTGAACATTGTGGTTAAAATACTTGCCTGTCCTGCCGTGATAGAGCGTGTTAAGCTGGCGCTCGCCCTCATGTCCGAAGGGCGTATGACCGATGTCGTGTCCGAGCGCGATCGCTTCAATCAGGTCATTGTTTAAATTCAGCACACCGCCTATGCTTCTCGCTATCCTTGAGACAAGCTGGACATGCGATGAACGCCTGCTTATGTCGTCATTTTTATAAAATGAAAACACCTGCGTCTTATCGGCATACCTGTTGTAATAAGGAACATTCATAATCTTCTGAGTATCACGCACAAACGCGGGTCTCCACAGATTTGCCCTGTCCCAATTCGGATTGCGTCTTACTATGTCCTCGTCCTTAAAAGCATACGGATTGACAACATGCTTTTCTCTGTCCTCTCTTATCCTATCCTGAAGCTCCTCCGAAAGTTTATTGTATTTATTCATAACCCCTCCCTTTACAGCTTTAAGAAATTACGGTTTAAGAAACCGCCTTAGACTGCTTAAGCTGTAACATCTTTTGCTCATGAAAAATTCGCTGTACTTCTCAAAATTTGTATATGAGTGCTCAAACTGCCTTGAATAAAGATGAGCTATATCAACCTGCTCTGTCTTTGAAAGCGTTCCGCCGTTTTCATGCCACACGGCAGCATCAAGATGACGAAGCACCAGATATCCTATTACAGCATTTTTTACTTTGAGAATTATATTGATATCGTAAACTGCATCAAGAAAATATCTGTAAACATAATACATCAAAAGCTGACGGTATTCAAACTCTCGGCCTCTGTAATATTCTTTAAAGCTCTCAAGCCTGTCAATATACTCCTCACTGACTGAACAGCCCTCCAAAAACTTTTTCTGAATACGGCAGTACTTAATCCAGTCAGAATTTATAACCTCCATTCCCGGAAACTCTTTAAAAAACTCTCCGACAGCCTTAAAGCCCATATCATGCTCTGAGGCTTTGCTCCTCTCCAGTATTTTTTCAAGCTCCTCCTCATCCCTGAATTTCTGTACCGCATTGGCTATCAAATCATCTCTCTCCCTGTCCATATGGCGCTGCAGCCTTACCGCGAATTCCAGCAGAAGAACGCATACCTCATCAGGCGTAAAGCGTTCATTCTGAATTATATCATATGCGCAGCTTCTGGCAGCTTTAAGCTGCATATAGAGAAACGCATCTATATTATTATAGGAAGAAACAGGTTTTTTGTCGTCCTCCTCGTCAAATATAAGTCTGCCGCGATAATTAAATATCAGCTCTCCGGCTGTCTTGCAGGACGGGGCAATTCCAATCTCACGCACATTTCCGTACTCGTTTATAAATCGCGGAAATTCCGCGCATGTTTCGCACAGCCTGTCCTCTCCCAGCTCAGTGTACAAATCGCACAAATTTTTGTCATTTAAAAAAGGACATCTTCCGTCCTGAAGCGTAAAGGTACAGCCGCCGCCCTTTTCCGGCACCATAACGCTTTTAAGTCTCTTTCCGAACTCCCCTCCCACGCTCTTGTAAAATTTATACGAAGCCTCGTCCACATCTACATCCCAGCCGGCACAGCACGTATCTGTACACGCCCCTGCAATACACTTAAAATCCTTATAGTAATGTGGTGTTATTATTTTCATCAGTCTTAACCTCTCTTCCGGATACAGCAGTAATTTTCTAATACAAATTATACTGTACGCCGCTTGATTTACAATATATAATAATGTAATATGAGCAGAAGAATATAGCAATACAAAAGGAGGAAAAAATGCGTAAATATGTAATTGCAGCTCTATGCTGTCTTTTATCGCTGTTCGCGCTGGCAGGCTGCAAATCATCTGTCCCGGAAAACACTGTATTTTCCGTAGATGACCTATCAGGCAAAAAAATCGGAGTCCAGCTTGGCACAACAGGCGATACTCTTGTCTCTGAATATGAGGAGGATGGCTCAGGCACCGTTGTCGAGCGCTACAACAAAGGCAATGACGCAATACAGGCGCTTAAGCAGGGAAAGGTTGACGCGGTTGTCATCGACATACAGCCTGCCAAAGCCTTTACTGAGGCAAATTCTGACCTTACCATTCTCGAAGAAGAATTTGTCAACGAGGACTACGCACTGTGTATTTCAAAGAGCCGACCGGAACTTAAAGCTTCTATCAATGAAGCAATAAGGGCGCTTAAGGAAAACGGAACTCTTGACAATATTCTGAAAAATTATATAGGCGAGGACGCAGGCAAAACACCTTATGTCACGCCCGAAGGTACAGAGCACTCAAACGGTACACTGGTTATGGCGACAAACGCTTATTTCAAGCCCTACGAGTATTACGAGGGCGGCAAAATTGTCGGCATTGACGTTGATATGGCAACCGCGATAGCAGACTATCTCGGTATGAATTTAAAAATAGAAGATATGGAATTTGATTCCATCATTACGGCTGTTCAGTCGGGAAAAGCAGATTTTGGCGCTGCCGGAATGACTGTGACGCCTGAGCGTCTTAAAAATATTGATTTCTCGGACACCTATACCACGTCTCAGCAGGTAATCGTTGTCCGCGATAACAACGCAATCGGCGCTAATTCTAATATAATTGGAAAATTTAAGAATGACTTCCTGACAGACAACAGATATGAATTTCTTCTCACAGGTTTCAGAAATACCATAATAATTGCTGTCTGCGCTGCCTTAATGGGTATTTTAATCGGTTTTTTTGTGGCGGTTATCCGCTCGACACATGACAAGACAGGCAGGCTTACGATTGCAAATTTCATCTGCAATATATATCTGACTGTAATCAGAGGAACTCCAACTATGGTACAGCTCCTGATTATTTACTACATTATTTTCGGGGCTGTAGATATCAATAAGCTTGCAGTGGCAATCCTTGCCTTTGGAATAAATTCCGGAGCTTACGTTGCCGAAATATTCCGCTCGGGAATCATGTCTATTGACAACGGTCAGTTTGAAGCGGCGAGAAGTCTCGGTCTTACTTACAAAAAGACATTTATATATGTAATTCTTCCGCAGGCGTTTAAAAACGTACTTCCCGCTCTCGCGAATGAGTTTATCGTTCTCTTAAAGGAGACTTCTATAAGCGGTTATATTGGTCTTACCGACCTTACCCGCGGAGGCGACATTATACGAAGCACTACATATGACGCAATGCTGCCTCTCTTTGTTGTAGCATTAATTTATCTCGTGCTGGTAGTCATTCTCTCAGCACTTGTAAAGAAACTGGAAAGGAGACTGAGAAGCAATGAGCGCAGATTATAATGACAGCGATGTTATTTTAAGAGTTGAGGGCTTAAAAAAAGCCTTCGGTGACCATGTAGTTCTTGAGAATATTAACACCACCGTTAAAAAAGGCGAGGTAATAGCAATAATCGGCCCGTCAGGCTGCGGCAAATCAACCTTTTTAAGGTCTCTTAATCTTCTTGAGACGCCTACCGAGGGTCACATATATTTTCACGGAACAGACATTACTGACAAAAAAGTAAATATCAACCAGCTTCGTGAAAAAATCGGCATGGTATTTCAGCATTTTAACCTCTTTCCCAACATGACCGTCAAGAAAAACATTATGCTCGCCCCTGTTCAGCTAAAGCTGATGAGTGAGAGCGAAGCTGAAAAGAAAGCTGTCGAGCTGCTTGAGCGCGTAGGTCTTTCAGAGAAAGCAGATGCGTATCCGGACATGCTCTCAGGCGGTCAGAAGCAGCGTGTTGCAATAGCCCGCGCAATGGCGATGAATCCCGATGTTATGCTTTTTGATGAGCCCACATCGGCGCTTGACCCTGAAATGGTAGGCGAGGTTTTAAATATCATGAAGGAGCTGGCTGAATCCGGAATGACAATGATTATTGTCACTCACGAAATGGGATTTGCGAGAGAGGTCGCAAACCGCTGTATGTTTTTCGCCGACACAAAAATTATGGAGGAAAATAATCCTAAGGAGCTGTTTGAAAATCCGCAGACTCCAAGATTAAAGGATTTCTTATCTAAAGTACTGTAATGAAAACTCGTTCTAATTTAATTACACAAAAGCCGGGAAAGGCTCTGTTTTTGTTTGCGCTTCCCATGATTATAGGAAACATGTTCCAGCAGTTTTACAATATGGCAGATTCCATTATCGTAGGGCAGCTTGTCGGCGAAGATGCTCTGGCTGCTGTCGGAGCCTCATATTCATTTACGACAGTATTTATAATGATTGCCATAGGAGGCGGTATTGGCGCGTCAGTTCTCACAAGCCAGTACCTGGGTGCCGGCAAACTTAAAGAAATGAAATCGTCTATATACACATTTCTTATAACCTTTGCGGTACTAAGCACACTGCTTGCAATTCTTGGCCTGATTGTAAATCCTTTCGTGTTAAGACTTTTAAAAACGCCTGAAAATATAATGTCTGACGCGCTGTTATATCTTCAGATTTATTTTGTCGGACTGCCGTTTATGTTTATGTACAACATTCTGTCATCAGATTTCAATGCCTTGGGAAAATCAAGCATTCCGCTTGCTCTGCTGATTTTTTCTTCGATACTCAATATTGTACTCGACATATGGATGGTGGGACCTCTTGGTCTGGGGGTTGCAGGAGCCGCGATTGCCACTGTAATAGCACAGGGCATCTCTGCTCTTATTTCACTTTTTTTGCTGCTTAGACTGTTGAGGTCATACAAAACCACCGAAAAAATTCAGTTATTTAACAGAAATATGTTTCTGACAGGAACAAAAATCGCCATTCCTTCTATCATACAGCAGTCTATTGTCAGCATCGGAATGCTTCTTACACAGTCGGCTGTAAACCGTTTCGGCTCTTCTGCGCTTGCGGGATTTTCAGCCGGAAGCCGTCTGGAATCGCTTTGTATTGTTCCAATGATTGCCACCGGAAACGCAATGTCAACCTTCACCGCGCAGAATCTCGGCGCAGGTCAGACCGAGCGTATAAAGAAGGGCTACAGGTCGGCATACATTATTATAATAGCCTTCGGCGCAGCGTTAATTCTTATTTCACAGCTTTTCTACGAGCCTGTTATATCAGCGTTTGTAGACAAAGAAAGCTCGATTCAGGCATTTGAGACAGGCGTATCGTATTTCAGATTTATAGGCTTATTCTTTTCATTTCTGGGATTTAAAGCTATAACAGACGGTATTTTAAGAGGCTCAGGAGACGTAAAGGTATATATGCTTGCAAATCTCATCAATCTTACAATACGTGTCGCTGTTGCTCAGCTGTGCTCTCCTGTCTGGGGAATTGAATTTGTATGGTATGCCGTTCCGATGGGCTGGGCTGTCAATTATCTTATATCTCTTTTCTGGTACCGCACCGGAAACTGGAAAAAGAACATACTTGTTAAATAAACAGTAATATAAAAGCCGAAAAATTTATTCAAAACCCGGCTAAAAGACTCCGCAATTTTTGCGCAAATAATCATCCCCCGAATATCAGACTGAATTTCCTGATATTCGGGGGCTTTGCAAAACCTGATTTTTTATTTTTACTTCATATTTTTCTTTATCTCTTCAAGCTGGTCGTCTATGCTTTTTGCCTGACTTTTAAAATCTTCCCCGGATTTATTTTTCCTGCCGCCCTTCTGGCCGCCACTCGACGCAAAAAGCACCTTTGCCACAAAACCCGCTCCTCCGAAAATCAAAACAAGAATTATTATCCACTCATATAATGTCATCGATGTAAGCCTTATATCTGTTCCCATGATAATCGAGGCAAGGATTAACAGAACAGCAAACGCGCTGAATACTTTTGATGCAAAGGAATTAGTAGCAAACATCCACACAATTCCTATTATAAGCGGAACTATAACAAGCCCCGAGCTTATTCGAAAGCCTCCGATTGAAAATCCCCCAAAACCAAACCAGCTTGAACGCACAATTACTTTCTGTGAAAAGATAAACAGCCCCACCGCAAGCATAGCTGCGCCGCCTACAAACTGCAGCAGCTCATTTTTTGAATTTTTCATAATGACTAACCCACTTTCATTTTTTTTAAAATTATTGTATTATGCTTTATGGATAATTTCCGCCGCGGCAAAAACCATCACATTAAAGAACGGAGAACAGCATGCCTGAGAAAGATAATATGTATATTAACGGTTTAAAAAGACTTTTAAGTGATATTTACAGACTTCGCGTATTTATTTTATCTTTCTGTGCTGTCTTTATTCTTTTTAACATATTATTTCACAAAATATGTATTATTTCAATAGTTTCAGGCTATCCGTGCCCGGGCTGCGGAATAACGAGAGCCTTTGCCTGTCTGATAACGCTTAGCTGGCATGAGGCCATGATCCTGAATCCCACAATATTCCTATGGTTTCCGGTGCTTGTCTACGGATTTTTAAACCGTTACTTCTTTTGCAAATCAAATAAAATATTTACAATACTGTTGATTATAACAGGCATACTGACAATTATTATATATATAATCCGCATGATATTGCTTTTTCCGCACACAGAGCCAATGACATATTCCGAACAAAATCTGATAAATTTCTTTTTTGGACTTTTCAAACGCTAGTATTTTATATTTTTGATGTAAGTCATGTTACTTACGCTGCTATGCCCCTGTCATTACTGCTGATTTTGTTATCTTATGATTAATCGCGTAAATCACGGCGCTTCCGATAACAATAAATACTGATATAAACTGAGATGTCGACATAAAACCTATTTCACCGCGGTAGTCATTTCTTAAAAATTCGACCAGAAACCTTCCTATACCGTATAAAAACATATATGTGCATCCAATATCTCCCGCCACACTTCCGTATCTTAATCTTCTGCCGCTTCCGGTATTCTGGCTCAGGTTATCTTTTTCACTCACATTTATTCGTGCTTCTGCCTCTTTTCTTTTTTTGAATACTACATCCGCAAGAATTATCAACACAAATGCTATTATAAAATCACCTGCTGCCGATATGAGCTGTGTCGGTATAAGCCTGACTCCGGCAGGCGCAAGACTGTTTTCAGGAAAAACAACACCGAAAGCCGAAGTTGTCTGCCTTCCGTAGCAGCACCCGGCAAGAAAGCATCCTATTCTTCCGAATCCCTGTGCAACCGCAACCTCGGGCATAACCAAATCAAAATATTCCATAAAGCTTAACTTTTTAACCCTGCAATACAAATAGCAGCACAAAACTCCCGAAATAATTCCTCCGTATACAACAAAGCCCTCAGAGCCGATTACGGCAAGAGGATTAACCATAAATTCCTTAAAGCTCACTATAATATAGAGAATTTTCGCGCCGATAAAGCCTGTAACTCCGGCAATTATCGCTAAATCTATAATTGCCTCATCCTTCATATTTTTTCTTTTTGCCCTGAACTCTCCCAAAAACAGCGCAATTATAAATCCAATTCCAATCATAAATCCGTATCCGTGAACGGACAGGCTCCCTATTTTAAACAGTTCCGATTTCATTTTTTATATTCTCCCTTTTCATTCCATGCCCAAATCCGTGTATGCCTTACTTATTCTGTCCTCAATTTCCCTGAAAAAATCATTTTCATCAGCTGCTTTATACTCAGCTGCGTAAAATGTCTTAAGCGTATACAGGCATATAACACGTATCTGCTGCTCCGGAGTCATCGAAGCCCCCAAGACCTGCGTCCGGCTCTCCTCCAATGTGCTATCCTTCTGTTTGGACGCACAGTCTGCCGCTATCCTGCTCACTGCTTCTTCCGTTCTTTTAAGATACTTATGCCATGACACTATAAAATGCCCGTAAGCTCTTCCCTCGTGCATGTCAATCCACTTTTTCACCTTAATCTTTGAAAGCCCCGGCTTACGGCACTGATTTTTCTGCAATATATACTTGTAGCTGCTATCGTTCTCCCAGTAGCGTCCGAGAGGAAAAAGCCTGCACACTCCCGGTCTTGCGTCATGTATACGACATCTGTTATCATCACCCAGAAAACCGCAGGCGTTAGTGTCCGGCGCCATTTTCATATTCGGAAGCATTATTCCGTCAACAATATTTATTTCTATTTTTTTGTCATCCAGAAGCTTATCAAACGTCGTTTCAAGCCTTTTTGTAAGCCTGTACACATCATATGGGTCGAGCACAATGGACGACTCCATTCCCCTGCAGCAGACCTGCGTGCACCCTGCGCAGTTTCCTGTGTCTGCCCGCACCATGTCGTTTTCGGTGTATAATCTGCCGTCAGAAATTTCCGAAAGGCTCTCCTCTCTAATCATACTCTTTTACCCCGTTCCTTTTGCATATATCAAAAAGACAGCATTTGCTGCAATGCGGTTTCGTACGCGCCGTACATACGTCTCTTCCATGATAAACCAGCCTGTGGCACAAATCGCTTCCCTCCTCAGGCGGAATAATTTTCCACAGCTCCATTTCAACCTTTTTAGGCTCTTTTATATCTTTTACAAGCCCTATTCTGTTAGAAAGTCTGATACAGTGGGTATCCGTTACAATAGCAGGCTTTCCGAACACATCTCCCATAATCAGATTTGCGCTCTTCCTTCCCACTCCGGGAAGCTTAAGCAGGGCGTCAAAATCGTCCGGCACACAGTCATTGTACTTCTCATGCAGCATCTTCATACAGGCGCTTATATCCCTCGCCTTGCTCCTGCCCAGCCCGCACGGATGAACAATTCTTTCTATATCATCAACGTCTGCCTCAGCCAGTGCTGCAACCGAAGGATATTTTTCAAACAATCCCTCAACCACAATATTTACCCTTGCATCTGTACACTGTGCTGCAAGCCTTACACTGACAAGAAGCTTCCACGCGTCGTCATACTCAAGCGTACATCCCGCATCAGGATATTCTTTCTTTAATCTGTCTATAACTTCAAGCGCAAGCTGTTTTTTCGTCATACTATCCTCCATTCCGAGCAATTTATCCCGGTAGAACAAACTTTTTATATTATTCAGATGTTTCAAGTTTAGCATGACGTAACATAAAATACAACCGTAAGAAATATGCTTTGCACAAGGCATATCCTCTACGGAAATACCGCACAGAACACAAAACTGCCGCACCCGCTTTTTCAGTCAGATACGGCAGTCTTATTCAGCCCTTCAAAAATAATTTATACAATTATGAATTCCATTTGAAAACCTGCTCTTTAAGCCATTTACACCACTCATCCATTCCCTCTCCGGTCTTAGCGGATACAGGAAAAATCTTTATATCAGGATTTCGTTTATACGCGTACTCGCGCACCTTATCCAAGTCAAAATCAAAGTAATCCAAAACATCAATTTTATTGATTATCATTGCATCGCAGACTGTAAACATCAGGGGATATTTAAGCGGTTTATCATGCCCCTCCGGCACCGACAGAATACACACATTCATTGCCGCTCCTGTATCAAACTCAGCCGGACACACCAGATTTCCCACATTCTCAAGTACAGCCAGATCAAGCTCTTGCGTTTCCAGCTCTTTAACTCCCTGTCTGGTCATATCAGCGTCCAGATGACACATCCCGCCTGTATGGAGCTGAATTGTCTTTACACCCGTTTTCTCTGCTATTGTCCTCGCGTCAACGTCCGAATCTATATCAGCCTCCATTACTCCGATTTTTATGTCGTCCTTCAGCCTGTCAATAGTCTGAACAAGCACACTGGTCTTACCGCTTCCGGGTGCAGACATCAGATTCAGCAAAAATGTCTTTTCCCCCTTTAACTGCTGTCTCAATTTTTCCGCATCTGCATCATTATCGGCAAAAACGCTCTGCTTCACCTCTATAATTTTCATTTTGTCTGTCATTACTTCCATACTCCCGTTGTTTTATGTATTATACCGTTAGTTCTCTCTGTCAGTCTGCTTCCTCGCCGTGACAGCGGTATATCACTTAATATCAGCTCTTTCAGCGGCCTCCTTGTAATATCTGAACGAGGTAAATATCTCGCCCTTGTAAGGATTTGTCTTTGTCTTTACCGCTCTGTAAATAATATAAATCAATGCAGCCGCATTTAAAATAAGCGCAAGCGCAGATACTACCGTCATGGCTGTCGGGTCAGCATTAACCGAACTTCCGGCAGTAATTCCGTTCAGTGTTCCGTCAGCATACTGTACCGGAAGAGTAGCCCACGGATAAATCTGCGTGCCGTCTGACATAGTCTCCTGAAACAGCGGAAACACCTGCGCAAACATACACCAGATACACAGAGTGTTTGC
>CASFUI010000015.1 GCA_949297565.1 uncultured Eubacteriales bacterium | reverse complement strand
GCTCCTTTTATGATAAATTCATCACATCCTTTATATAATGTAAATGATGTTTTAAACGGTATTTATATCCATGGAAACGTAATAGGAAACGTCATGTTTTTTGGAGCGGGAGCCGGCAAGCTTCCGACGGCAAGCGCGGTAGTGGCTGATATTGTTGACTGTGTAAAGCATAAGGGAAAGAACGTAATGACGGTGTGGAGCGCCAAGAAGCTTGAGCTCGGAGACGCTGATGATGAGATTAGAAGGTTTTTTGTGCGCGTGAAGGGAGCGCCTTCGGATTTGGCGGCTGTAGAGAGCGCCTTCGGAAAGGTTGAGCCAGTCGCTGTTGAAGGTATAAACGGCGAGTTCGGATTTGTCACAGAGGCAATGTCGGAGAGAGAATTTGCACAGGCAGCCGAAAAGATAGATATGATTTACAGAATAAGAATAGATGACACGACAATCTAAAAGGATTGAATGGAGGAACAGAATGAAATATTTGATTATTCTCGGAGACGGAATGGCTGACAAGGATATTCCGGAGCTCGGAAATAAGACACCGCTCGAGTATGCGGATACTCCGACAATGGACGCATATTCAAAAATGTCCGAAATAGGAATGGTGCATACAATCCCTGACGGAATGGCTCCCGGAAGTGATACCGCCAACCTTTCGGTGCTGGGTTATAATCCGAGAGAATATTATACGGGGCGCTCGCCGCTTGAGGCATTGAGCATAGGCGTTGATATGAAGACCACGGATGTTGCTCTTCGCTGCAATATAGTTACGGTTTCGACGGATAATCTTCCATATGAGGAAAAAACTATTATTGATCACAGCTCAAGTGAGATTTCGACCGAGGACGCAAAAGTTCTTCTCGATGCAGTCAGAGAAGAGCTTGAGACTGACACATATAAATTCTATGTCGGAACAAGCTACCGCCACCTCACAATCTGGGATAAGGGTGAGGTTGTTGAGCTCACGCCACCTCATGATGTGCTTGGTCAGAAGATAGGACGGTATCTGCCGGCGGACGATAAGCTCAGGGAAATGATGAAGAGAAGCTATGATATTTTGAGCAGTCATCCGATTAACATAGAGAGAATTAAGAACGGGTTAAATCCTGCAAATTCTCTGTGGTTCTGGGGAGCCGGAACAAGACCTATGCTGACCTCTTTTGAGGAAAAGACCGGACATAAGGGAGCTATGATTTCAGCGGTTGACCTGCTTAAAGGAATTGCGGCAGGCGCTGACATGAAGGTTATTGAGGTTGAGGGAGCAAACGGAGGCCTTAACACTAACTATGAGGGAAAGGCTGACGCTGCGGTTGACGTGCTCTTAAACGGGGACTGCGATTTTGCGTATATTCATCTCGAGGCTCCTGACGAGATGGGGCATCAGGGAAGCTATGAGCGCAAGGTAAAGGCTATAGAAAATCTTGACAAGAGAATTATCAAACGTGTTGTTGAGAAGCTGGAAGCCGCAGGAGAGAATTTCAGAATGCTGGTACTGCCGGACCACCCTACTCCGGTTGCGATAAGGACGCATATATCCGATCCTGTTCCGTATATGCTTTATGACAGTACGGATAAGCAGGAACACACATGGTTTTATAATGAAAAGGACGCTGAGGCGAGCGGAAATTATATTGCTGAGGGACATACAATTATAAACAGGCTTTTTGAAAAAAATTAAACAGGAAAGGTAATAATCATGGTAAAGGTTGTTAAATTTGGCGGAAGCTCACTTGCGAGCGCAGAGCAGTTTAAAAAAGTGGGAAATATTATAAGAGAAGAGGACAGCAGAAGATATGTTGTTCCGTCTGCTCCGGGAAAGCGTTTTCCGGAAGACACTAAGGTTACGGATATGCTCTACAAATGTTACGCTGAAGCTGAAGCGGGAAAGGTATTTGACAAACAGTTAAAGGCGATCAAGGAGCGTTATAATGAAATAATAAGAGGACTTGGCTTAAAACTTTCGCTTGAAGAGCAGTTTGATACAATCAAGAAAAATTTTGAGTCGAAGGCGGGAAAGGACTATGCGGCTTCAAGAGGTGAGTATTTAAACGGCATTATCATGGCGAATTACCTCGGCTATGAATTTGTTGACGCTGCAAATGTTATATGCTTTGACGAAAACGGTGATTTCGATTCGGAAAAGACAAACGAGGTGTGCTCAAAGAGACTTGCATCGACTAAAAACGCGGTTATTCCGGGATTTTACGGCGCAATGCCTAACGGACAGGTAAAGACATTTTCAAGAGGCGGCTCGGATGTTACGGGCTCTATAGTGGCAAGGGCTATCAAGGCTGACGTATACGAAAACTGGACTGACGTGTCGGGATTTTTGGCGGCAGACCCGAGAATTGTAGATAACCCTAAGCCTATCCATATCATCACATACAGAGAGCTCAGAGAGCTTTCATATATGGGCGCGTCAGTGCTTCATGAATCAGCAATATTCCCTGTCAGAAAAGAGGGAATTCCTATTAATATCAGAAATACTAATGCCCCTGAGGATAAGGGGACAATGATTGTCGAGACAACCTGCAACATACCTGATTGTGTTATTACAGGTATTGCCGGAAAGAAAGGCTTTGTATCGATAAGCATTGACAAGGATATGATGAACTCAGAAATAGGATTCGGAAGAAAAGTTCTTCAGGTGTTCGAGGATAACGGCATTTCGTTTGAACACATGCCGTCAGGTATCGATACAATGACAGTGTTTGTGCATCAGGATGAGTTTGTTGAGAAGGAACAGAAGGTGCTGGCACAGCTCCACCGCGCCGTAAAGCCTGATTCAATCGAGCTTGAAGCAGATTTGGCTCTTATCGCGGTAGTAGGGCGAGGTATGAGAAATAATTCAGGTATCGCCGCCAATATCTTTTCTGCGCTTGCAAAAGCAAAAATAAATATTAAGATGATTGACCAGGGCTCAAGTGAGCTTAACATTATTATAGGTGTGCGAAACCGCTATTTTGAGGATGCGATTAAGACAATTTACAGTGTGTTTGTTCCTGAGGGACAAAAATAAAAAGCGTTCAGCGCGGAGTGATAAGGTCTTCTATGAGAAACAGTGCGTTGCCTGCAGGTTATGCTTGAAAAGCAGCCTTGCGGCAGGCATTCAGGCTTTAATCATAGAGGACCTTATTTATTTTCAGGAAAAATTCGTTGTCCCGCATCCTCCACTAAATCCTCCGAACTTGCTAAAATCCCCCAGTGTTGGTATAATGTTCACGAAAGCATTGAGCAGTGCGAAATACTGAAAGCACATAATCGTCTGTGCTTGCACAAGAAAGATTATGTGCTTTCAGTATTTCATAGGGCGAAAGCCCGTGAGCGTGCGCCTTGGGGCGTGCGCGGCACTGCGAAGTAGGATAATAGGGCGAAAGCCCGTGAGCGCACGCCTCGAGGCGTGCGCGGCACTGTATTTATTTATAAGGAGTATTTTTTTCAGCATGGACATTACAAGAAAAATAGCAGAAGAGCTTGAGGTGAAGCCGGCACAGGTTGAGGCGGCAATTCAGTTGATAGACGAGGGGTGCACGATACCGTTTATCGCGAGGTATCGAAAGGAGGTTACAGGCTCGCTCAATGATGAACAGCTTCGTAATCTTGATGAACGCCTTAAGTATCTGCGCAATCTTGAAGATAGAAAAGAACAGGTACTAGCAGGCATTGAGGAGCAGGGAAAGCTTACAGATGAGCTCAGGGAGCAGATTATCGCCGCTGAGACAATGGTGCTTGTTGAGGATTTGTACAGACCGTACAAACAGAAGAGGAGAACAAGGGCAACAATCGCAAAAGAAAAGGGACTTGAGCCTCTTGCCGAATTTATCATGAAACAGAGCACACAGGTGCCTGTGGAGGAGGAAGCAGCTAAGTATATCTGTAATGAGGAGGGCAGGGAAGTTGAGAGCGCGCAGGCGGCTGTTGAAGGCGCGCTGGATATTATTGCCGAACAGATTTCTGACGTTGCAGATTACAGAACATATATAAGAGATATAACCTTTAAAGAGGGAAAAATTGTGTCTGTGGCAAAGGATGCCGAAGCGCAGTCGGTATATGAAAATTACTATGATTACAGCGAGGCGCTTGCGACAATTCCGGGACACAGAGTTCTCGCTTTAAACAGAGGAGAGGCTGAGAAATTCCTCACAATAAAGATAGAAGCTCCGACGGACAGAATTCTTACTTATCTCGAGAAAAAGACGCTGACATCGGATAATCAGTACACAACACCGCTTATTAAGTCTGTCGTAAGAGACGCCTATGACCGTCTTATAGCTCCTGCCATAGAGAGAGAGATAAGGAGCAGTCTTACTGAAACGGCTCAGGACGGAGCAATCAAGGTTTTTGGAAAAAATCTTGAGCAGCTTCTCTTACAGCCGCCTATCGCCGGAAAGGTGGTTTTGGGCTGGGACCCGGCGTTTCGTACAGGCTGCAAGCTCGCGGTAGTTGACGCAACCGGTAAGGTGCTTGACACAAAAGTTATTTATCCTACCGAGCCGCACAATAAGGTTGAGCAGTCAAAGGCAGAGGTCAAAAAGCTCATAGACAAGTATAATATTACGCTTATCTCATGCGGCAACGGTACGGCTTCAAGAGAATCCGAGCAGATTATCGCCGATATGATAAAAGAGTATGATTTGAAAAATGTCGACTATATAATTACAAATGAGGCGGGGGCTTCAGTGTACTCTGCGAGCAAGCTGGCGACAGAGGAATTTCCTGATTTTGATGTTGCGCAGAGGAGCGCTGTTTCAATCGCAAGACGCGTTCAGGACCCTCTTGCGGAGCTTGTGAAAATAGAGCCGAAGTCCATAGGAGTAGGGCAGTATCAGCATGATATGAACCAGAAAAAGCTTGGCGAGGCATTGACAGGCGTTGTCGAGGACAGTGTAAACAAGGTTGGAGTTGACTTGAATACAGCGTCCGCATCTCTTCTTGAGTATATCTCGGGAATTTCAAAGACAGTTGCCAGAAATATCGTCGATTACAGAGAGAAAAACGGCAGGTTTACCGACAGGAAGCAGCTGTTAAAGGTTGCGAAGCTGGGACCTAAGGCGTTTGAGCAGTGCGCGGGTTTTATGCGCATAAACGGAGGGGACAATCCTCTTGATGCGACAAGCGTGCATCCTGAGAGCTACGAGGCTGCGGCAAAGCTGTTGGAACAGCTTGGATACAATGTTGATTCAATAAGCTCGGGAGAGCTCGCAGGGCTTGGCAAAAAGATTACAGACATCCATCAGATGGCGAAAAAGCTTGGCATAGGAGAGATTACTCTCGAGGACATTGTAAAGGAGCTTGAAAAGCCGGGAAGAGACCCGAGGGAAGAAATGCCGAAGCCTATTTTAAGAAAAGATGTACTCGATATAAAGGATTTGCAGCCGGGAATGATTCTGAAGGGGACTGTCAGAAATGTTATAGATTTTGGAGCGTTTGTGGATATTGGCGTACATCAGGACGGGCTTGTGCATATCTCGCAGATGCGTTCAGACAGACGGGTTGAGCATCCTCTTGATGTGGTTAGCGTGGGAGATGTTGTGGATGTGCGTGTCATTGGAGTGGAGCCTGACAAGGCAAGGATTTCCCTGTCCATGATTCTTGACGAGAAGGAAGCGCAGAACCGCAGGCATACGCGTGAAAACGGCGGTACAAATTCAGGAAGAAAGCCGAAAAAAAATAAAAATGCAGGGCTTAACCTGAGTGGTTTGTCAAGATTTATGAGATAATATGCGGGCTGCCTGCCGGTTTGCCGCCCCGGGCGGAGCTTAAAACGGCGGTCTGACATAAATACAAGACGCAGCATGGAGACTGGACATGAGTGAAGAGGAATTAAGAGCAGAATTTGAGACTGAAATTACTGCAAAAGATTTAATGGACTTTAAGGTCTATCACAATTATCACAGTGTGAGCGGAATAGCCGGACTTTTGTTTGGAATAATAGCTCTTGTGATATGTGTTATATCTATCAATCAGGTGAATATTTCGTATACGTTAATGATGGGGTTTTTTGGATTGTTTTTTACGGTATATACGCCTATAAGCATGAAATTGAAGGTAAACAGACAGATAAGGTCGGTGCCTGCGCTTGCGGAGCCCGTAAAATACGTAGTTACTGAGGAAAAAATCACACTCAGTCAGGGCGAGGTTTCAGAGGAGCTTTTATGGGATGATATTTTTAAAATTAAATGCACGGGTAAAAGTCTGATTTTATATATTACTTCAGTCAGAGCCAATATTATTCCGTTATCATGCCTCGGAAATCAGGCGGAGAGCTTTTTGAAGATTGCGAGAAAAAAGCTGCGTCCGTTTCAGATAAAACTGAATGACGCAGCGGTGATTAATAAATGCAGGCGGTGATTAAGCGTGGTCGTTGAGACATTTAATTCAAAACAGACTTTTGAGCTGGGGAAAAAAATAGGAGAGAAGGCATCACCGGGGCAGATTTTTTGTCTTGAGGGTGATTTGGGAGTGGGAAAGACCGTCTTTACTCAGGGGTTTGCGCTTGGTATCGGGATTTCGGAGCCGGTGAACAGCCCGACCTTTACGATAGTTCAGGAATACGAGCAGGGACGTCTGCCGCTGTATCATTTTGATTTGTACAGAATTGCGGATATTTCCGAGCTTGACGAAATAGGCTATGAGGAATATTTTTATTCTGACGGTGTATGTCTTGTCGAATGGGGAAATTTGTTCAGAGAGATTTTCCCTGAGCAGACAATCCGTATTTCGATAAGTAAGGAACTCGAAAATGGATTTGATTACAGAAAAATCATAATAGAAGGGAATGTGGCTTTATGAAAATACTTGCTGTGGAAAGCTCGGCTGTTACAGCTTCTGCCGCAATACTTACGGACGATATAATGACTGCCGAATATACTATAAATTATAAAAAGACTCATTCCCAG
>CASFUI010000014.1 GCA_949297565.1 uncultured Eubacteriales bacterium | reverse complement strand
TGCCAAACTGCCAATCAAGGAGTTTCTTGTTATGTCCCAAAAGAAGGTGCAAGTATTTTTAAAAATATGATTTCAGTAGCTGCTAATGGTGATGCCCCTGCATTTTATAGACTCCCTCGTCCGATAACTCCGTGTACTGCGACAGATTTTCATCAACTGCCCTCTGCAGCTTCTCCTGAAGCTCCATATCAAACGATGTATAAATGGTATATCCGCCGCTTAAAAGCATCTGCTGGCACCTTGTATAATACGTATCGTAAAGAGACTCATATTCATCCTGCTCCTCCTGCGTGTCAAAGTTGTCACGAAACGAGAAGCCTGCAGACTTCATCAGCGATTCCGTCGCGCAGTGACGCACATATGTAACAACAGAGTTGTCCTCCTTCTCCTGCTGCGGCTGATTAAGCACAACCTCCTCGCTCTTTGCCGTATAGAAATCCATAGAAGTTATGTAATCGGTATCATACATCTGCTCTAAAATTAAATCCCGGCGTTTCAGAGTATTTTCAAAATTAGTCAGAGGATTGTATTTGGAAGGATTATTTGGAATTGCCGCTATAAATGCCTGCTCCGACAGCGTAAGCTCCGATACCGATTTGCTGAAATATCCCCTAGCCGCGGCCTCCACTCCGTAATAGCCGTTCCCGAAATAAATATTGTTGAGATAAAATTCAAGAATCTCTTCTTTTGAATATTTCTTTTCCAAATCCCATGCTATAAACATCTCTTCTATCTTTCTTTCCCATGTAACCTCCTGGGTCAGAAAAATATTTCTCGCAAGCTGCTGCGTTATTGTGCTGGCTCCCTGTACAATCTCGCTGCTCTTCTGATTTGCAAGCGCGGCGCGCACAATAGCCTTGTAGTCTATTCCCGAATGGTTATAAAAATCCCTGTCCTCCATGACTACAAATGCGTTCGCAAGCGTTTTTGGTATCTGGTCAAACGTCACATAATAGAGTTCCTTGCTGCTCTTAATCTGACACAGCTCCTCGCCGTTTTTATCATAAACAAGCGTTGTTTTTGTCTCCTTAAACGTACTCTGCGTACTCGAATCCACAAACGCTTTGGCAATCCTGCGCATGCGCCAGACTGCCGCCGCTTTAGGCGCGAGATAAATGCCTCCTGCCGCCAGCAGCGCCAGAACTATAAACAAAATTGCCCATTTTACCTTTTTTGCCATAAATATCCTCACGTAACCGCTCTACTTCTTGTAGTATGTCACAAAAATATTGCCAGCCTGTGTGAAAAGTTTACCGGCATTTTCACTTGTAAGCGTAACTTCGCTGCCGGTCGAAATATCAATGTATGTGACGTTGGAAGAATCATACACCGTTATTACCGCATAACCGTCGTCAGTCTTGCCAATCACAGGCTTTCCGTCACCTACAAACGAAAGAATATTGTCAAGAGCTACGCTCTTTACAGTCACACGCGAAAGCTCCTGCTCTCCGCCCAAGAAACTCTCCACTGCAGCGCTTGCTGCCGCGTACGAATTGTCATAGCTGCTCTCCGCGCTAAAGCCTTTAATCATATAAGATGAACTCTTATATTTTTTCCAGACAATATTGCCGTCAGAATCATACACATTTCCGTATGTGGCTGCCGCCCTGACAATCGCCGAACTCACATCATCATAAGCACCCTGAAAAAGCCCCATACCTATAACATAATATCTGTTTATTCTCTGTATTTCATTTTCAAACACAGCTGTCCTGTTTTCCTTATATCCCACTGAATCAGCAGACCTGTTGCTGACTGAGGCAATGTTTCCCGCACCGCCCGGAAGCACGAGAACAACCTCTGTTTTTCTTGAAGCTGTTGAAATTGTATCGGCGCTGACATGCTGCTCCGTATTATTTTCATCTTTATTAATAAGCTGGTCTATAGAAGCACCGGAATACCCCGTACCGTTTTTAACGACACGCGTAAGATTAATTCTCAGCCCGTCAACCGACGCGCCGCTCACATAAATTCCCTCCTGCTCATAGCTCTTAATCTCCTGATAATCTTTATTTAAGATATAAAGCTTATACATCGGAAATGTCACAACGCCGTTTTCTTCCTCTAAAATATCTTCCTCATGGGCCTGACCGTATACAAAATCCGTGTCAATATATCCGAGAGCCATTAGTTTATCTCCCGGCGCTGCTGTTATAGTGTAATCTGACGAATTTTCCATGTTGTATATACGGATAATATCCGTGTTATAAAGCTCTCCGTTTGTGCTGTACGCAATAATTCTTCCGTTTGCTGAAACCTGATATGTCCCTGCTTTAAGGCCGCTGACAGCAGTCATTACCTCCCTGCTGTCGAGTGCCACCGAATAAAGCGTGTCTCCTATCAGTATATAAAATGAACGGTCAGCACTCACATACGCAACATCTCCGACAGTATCACACAAAATTTCATACGGAAGATTCAGTGGAATATACAGAAGCTCAGTCGTCTCATTCTCCTGGTAGCTGTAGCTGCACAGAGAAATGCCGAGACCGCCCTCATGTATGCCCCTGTTCATATATCCGTAAACAATAAACTGCGCATCACCGCTCTCGTCGACGTTTATTATCCTGATTTTATGACGGTTATATCGCTCTCTCACATTATCGCTGTCATCAGACTCAAACGCAAAAACCTTTGTAAATGTATTCTTGTCTTTATCATAGCACCACAGGTTTCCCTGATTTTCAAAATAAGTGTAATTATTCTTGGCGTCATCCGCAGCCTCCACCTCTGTATCAGGCGCAATACCAAGATTAATCTTCCCTGTTGAAAGCAAATCATTTCTTCCGTCGAAAACCTGTGTCGTCTCTCTGTCAAAATCCAGAAGATACATGGCTGTTGAAGCCTTTCTGACCCTGTAATACTCGTGCACTGTGTAGGTGTCAAACCCACTGCTGTCATTTTCAGCTCCCATAGTGTAATCCAGCGCGATTACAGCTACATCCCCGTCAACATTATACACCGACGGAATAATATTGCTCTCCACAAACGGATTTAAATCACCCCAGCCGATTTGCTCCTGGGCATTGTAGATATTAACCTTTCCGAAATTAGAATTGTCAGCAGACGCTTTAGTCTCGATGTATTGTACAATCTTATTGAGATTGTCCGGGTCAAATGTATTTTTATTAAATTCAAGGACGAAATCAATCTGTTCCTGAAGACCGTTATCCACTCCGCTCACAATAGTAGTGTAATAGTATATATTCTCGTGTGACTTTGTGTTAAGTGTAATTTCAAGAATATAGCGCACTTCGTCAGTTATAAGATTTTTTATGTTAAGCACGGTCTCAATTCTTGAAAGCGATGGCTCAAAGTCCTCCACCTCTGTGTTTTCTATCAGCGACATATCTCTTGAATCCCTTACTTTGTAGGATATTCCCGTGACAGTCTCACCGTAAGTATCTATCGTTATTCCAAGCTTTTTATCTGCGGGAAGCAGTGTCAAATCCGTGTTTATGAGCGACTCGTCAACCTCGCAGGTAAGCCCGTGCATTGCGTTATAATTTGTTCCCGCCTGTGTCTTTACCATGACAACAGGCAGCGTTGCCTCAGTCATTGTAACAGTCGCTGCAATCTCAGACTGATAATGCATAGATATAAATGTTGCAGCTGCCGTAACTAAAAACAGAACAGCATACAGAATATATTTCCATGATAATAAATTTTTATTTTTCATAATTTTCCTCGCTTTTGCGCTGCGTTTCGCTCCATTTGCCTGCCCCAGCTGCGGTCAGCCTCTACCTAGGACAATTATTTTTTTGCTCCCCCAACAAGCGGTTAAGTGTAAGATTAAGATTGAGCTCCGCCTCCATTTTCTCAAGCGAAGCCGCTGCATTTTCATTTTTCTTGCCTGTGTAGACACCCCTGATTAACAGATTTTTAGGCGTGTGCTCCATATCTATAAATTCCAGTATCTGAGTCTGATAGCCGTTTGCCTCAAGCAGATTGGCGCGCACTGCATCGGTAAAAATGGCCGCCATTCTCTCCTTTAAAATTCCGTATTCAAATACCGGCGCTAAAAGCTCCGATGAAATCTGGGAATTAGCCTCATGCTGACAGCACGGAACCGACAGAATGACCTTTGCTCCCCATTTCACTGCCTTTGCAAGCGCATAGTCGGTTGCCGTATCACATGCATGCAGAGTGACTACCATATCAACATGCTCAACCTCACTGTATGAAGCTATATCGCCTACAAGAAATGTCAGCTTATCATAGCCGTATTTGCTCGCAAGCCTGCTGCACTCTTCTATTACGTCCTCCTTTAAATCCAGTCCTATTATACGAATATCAAGCCCCTTTAACACCTTAAGATAATAATATACCGCAAATGTCAGATATGATTTTCCGCATCCAAAATCAATTATTGTCTGTTCTCTCGTACTGTCGAGCTGCGGAAGAATATCCTCAATAAACTCAAGAAATCTGTTAATCTGGCGGTATTTATCGTATTTCTGGCGCACAATTTTTCCGTCCTTAGTCATTACTCCCAAATCCACCAGAAAATCGACAGGCTTACCCTCCTCAAGAATATATTTTTTGCTCCTGTTGTGCGAGAGTTCTTTTTGGCATCTCGTCTCACAGCTCTCCCTGTACTTGATATTCATATTGCCGTTTTTTCCGGAGAGCACCTGCGCATCGGCATCTGTCATCTGAAACTGAGCCTGCTTGAAGGAAGCTCTTAACAGCTCCTCAATATATTCACGAGCCTGATTTCTTTCATAATTTCTGTGATAAACCTTTGTTCCGACATACTCTGACGCCTGAAACATAAGTTCATTTTTAATCATAACAGGGCGCAGCTTCACCTTCGCCGCACCCCCGTCACTTTTCTTCTTTTTTCCGCTTATAGTCAAATCAATAAGATTTTTATTCAAACATTTATCTAATAATTCATCTAAATTCATATCCGTACCTTATCCGTTTTAACTGTCCCCGGCAATAAACCGTTTCATTCATATTGTAATCTGTTTGGCGAAAAACCGCAAGAGCCGCCGCCCCTTTAGTTACAAATCTTCATTATTCATTGGTGTCGCCAGATAAACGCACGTCCTGTTTTTCGTCTCGTCATATGTTATGGACAGGTTTACATTTACCTTGCCCTGACCTACATTTATATATTCTTTCAAATCATTGTCATAGGCATAAATTGTATATAAATCATCGGTGCGGTTTTGTGTGACAATTTTCGCTCCCATCTTTCCGAGCAGAGCGTCAGCAAGCGTATCCTTTGTATCGGTGTCAAGCTTTCCGTATATCTCTCCTTTGAGGTTGACATTGACAGCCGTATCAATCTCCAGATCATTTAAAATTTCCTTGACTATTTCCTCATATGTAAAAGCTGCATCAATTACGTTTTTCAGCGTAATTCCGACATAGATATACTGCTGGCTTGTATCATGCGTAATAAATTTGAGAATTACGTCGCCGTTTACGGAGGTCTGGCTGAGCGTCTTTACAGCATTATACTCCTCGTCCACCATATCTGTGATACTGTACTGGTTGATACCAATTTTTTCGGCTATATCCTCGAGAATAAGCTTCTTGGCGTTGTCAGAAATGCTGACCTCTCCGTATTTTCCATACGCACTTACAGACGACGACACATCCGTGTAGGTCATGCTCCCGAACGCACTTATTATCTTATCTTTTCCGCTGACCCCGAAATTCGAATACAGTACATTTATGGCCGTAACGCTCCACAATGCCAGCGCTGCCGCAATCACCATCTTCTGAAACGGATATTTTATTTTCTTGGAACGGCGGTTTCCGCTCAGTCTGTCACCCATGCGAAGACGCATATAGCTGAATAAATCCTTTAACATAATAAGACCTCCCTTGTGATAATTTGATTATTACCACTTTCGGGAGGTCTATTCATAAAATTTTATTTTGATGACGCAAAGCCGACCGCATGCCTTCAAATGCTTAATCCACCGCGTTCAGTCTTGCAAGAGAACGCTTCAGCGCCAGCTCAGCCCTGACCATATTTACCTGCGCGTCGCCGCTCTTCAGCCTTCTCTCCGCGCGTATTCTTGCCTCGTTAGCCCTGTTGACGTCTATCTCATCAGGCCATTCAGCCACCTCGGCAAGAACATTTACCTTAGTCTGAAGAATCTCAATAATTCCTCCGTGAACAGCCGCCTTTTTGCGCCGCCGTCCTCGTGAATTGTCATAACACCCGGAACGAGCACTGCCGTCAGCGGGATATGCCCTGCATATATACCAATATCGCCCTCGCTGGTAGTAAGCTCCAGCATGGAAACCTCGCCTCTGTAAAATTCTCTGTCCGGCGTATTCACTATAAGCGTAAATTTATCTGCCATACCTGCTCCTTATACTCATTTAACCTTAGCGAGAACATCGTCAATATTTCCGCAGTTTAAGAAATAGCTCTCCGGAATATCATCATACTTTCCCTCGATAATCTCCTTGAATCCCTGAATAGTCTCATTTATAGGGACATATCTGCCCTCAAGACCGGTAAACTGTCCCGCAACGAAGAAAGGCTGCGACAGAAAACGCTGTACCTTTCTGGCCCTTGATACGACCAGCTTATCCTCCTCCGACAGCTCATCCATACCGAGAATTGCTATAATATCCTGAATTTCCTTATATTTCTGCAAAATTTCCTGCACTTCTCTTGCCACTCTGTAATGCTCCTCGCCCACAATTCTAGGGTCAAGAATTCTCGATGTTGACTCAAGCGGGTCAACGGCAGGATAAATTCCAAGCTCAACAATAGAACGAGAAAGTACGGTTGTCGCATCAAGATGCGCAAATGTTGTTGCCGGAGCCGGGTCAGTCAAATCATCGGCAGGCACATACACAGCCTGAACAGATGTGATTGAGCCGTTCTTTGTGGATGTTATGCGCTCCTGCAAAGCCCCCATTTCCGTCTGAAGGGTAGGCTGGTATCCCACCGCTGACGGCATACGTCCAAGCAGCGCCGATACCTCGGAGCCTGCCTGTGTGAAACGGAAAATATTGTCAATGAAAAGCAGCACATCCTTGCCGCCCTTGTCCCTGAAATATTCCGCCATTGTAAGTCCTGTAAGACCCACTCTCATTCTCGCTCCCGGCGGCTCATTCATCTGACCGAATACCATTGTTGTCTTGTCAATAACACCCGATTCCATCATCTCATAATAGAGGTCATTTCCCTCTCTTGTTCTCTCGCCTACTCCGGTGAACACCGAATATCCTCCGTGCTCCGTAGCAATATTTCTTATAAGCTCCTGAATAAGTACTGTCTTACCTACTCCGGCTCCACCGAAAAGACCTATTTTACCGCCCTTCTGATAAGGACAGAGCAGATCTACGACCTTAATTCCCGTCTCAAGCATCTCTGTTGACGTTGACTGTTCCTCAAATTCAGGCGCCTTTCTGTGAATAGGCATGTATTCATCTGTCTCGGGTGCCGGCTTGTTGTCGATCGGCTCTCCCAAAACATTAAACATTCTTCCAAGCGTCTTCTCGCCCACAGGAACAGATATTGGTGCGCCGGTTGCCTCCGCCTCCATTCCTCTTACCAGACCGTCGGTAGGTCCCAT
>CASFUI010000013.1 GCA_949297565.1 uncultured Eubacteriales bacterium | reverse complement strand
TGCGTTGTTCTGATTGCTGCCGGAACATATATGATGATACAGAAAAAGGACTCTCCGGATGCTTATGACATAAAGGAAACACATATGGCAAAGTCCAAAAACAGAGCAGGGACATGGCTCATATATGCCTGTCTTTCTGCTGTTTTTGCCAGTCTTACCTCAATACTGGGAAAAGTTGGAATAGAGGGGCTTAATTCTAATCTCGGAACAGCCGTTCGCACGGCGGTTGTTCTTGTAATGGCTTGGATTGTCGTGTTTGTGACAAAAAAACAGCACACTTTGAGGGAGATTTCCAAAAAGGAGCTTATGTTCATAAGTCTGTCGGGACTTGCGACAGGCGCCTCGTGGCTTTGCTATTACAGGGCTCTTCAGGACGGACTTGCCAGTGTTGTAGTTCCTGTAGACAAGCTGAGTATTCTTGTTACAATAGCTTTTTCATATATAGTTTTCGGTGAAAAGCTGAATTTAAAATCGGCAGCCGGGCTTGTGCTTATTGTGGCGGGAACGCTTCTTATGATTTTATAAATTCAGTCCGCGGTAGCGGTTTAACATTGCGAAAATTTCCTGTCTGCGAGGCATTGCCATATTTGCGGGTGCTCTGTTTTGACAAACAGCGGCAATACCGTCTGTTTCAAGTATTTTTTCCAGCTTGTCGACAATCGTGCGCAGGCTGGTTTTTTTGTCAAACAGATTTTTTTCGGCATAGACAAGTATATAGCCTAATGCCGTTAACTGTTCAGGGTCAACGAGCTGTTCGACAAGACGCAGGTCTATGGTTTCGCGGTTTACGCAGATGCTGTCTAAGCCGTTTGATTTAATTTTGACGCGCTCGCCTGAGAGCAGTGCTTTATTTGCGCCGGGGCATCGGTTAAATGAGAACCTGTAATCTGCGGCAGACGACCGGCATAACTGCGTTTCGGCAGAGCCGTCAGCTTTCCCCTGTAAATATTCTTCAGCTGTATTTTTGGCAAATTCAGTTATATCCTTTGGCTTATACTGTTCCATCTGGAGAATGCAGTCAGCCTTATTAAAATAAGAGCCGCAGCTTCCCACTACGATAATTGTTGAAATTCCGTACTGCTCATAAATCTGACGCACGCGGTCTATAAACGGAGTTATTGGCTCTGAGTCCGCATGAACGACTTTCTGCATAAGCTCGTCCCTGATCATAAAATTTGTGGCGCTTGTGTCCTCGTCAATTAAAAACAGCTTGGAGCCCGCCTCTGCGGCTTCTATCACGTTTGCAGCCTGTGAAGTGCTTCCGCTTGCGTCCTCGGTGTAAAAGGAACGCGTATCCTTTCCGTTTGGCAGATTGTTGATAAAAAGCGAGATATCCGCATTTTTAATACTGCGTCCGTCCTCGGCGCGCAGCTTCATTGCGGAGCCGTCAGTTATAACAAATTCACGACCGTCGCCTGCGATGTGGTCGTATACCCCGACCTCAAGCGCTTTGAGCAGCGTTGATTTTCCGTGATAACCTCCGCCGACAATCAGGTTTACGCCTTTTTTAATGCCCATTCCGGTCAGCTTACCGCGGTTTGGAAGAGTAAAGCTCACAGCCATAGATTCCGGAGATATAAATTTTACGGCATTTTTCATGGGACGGTCGGAAACGCCGGATTCTCTTGGGAGAATTGAGCCGTCTGCCACAAACGCGGCAAGCCCCATAGACTCAAGACTGCTTCTTATATAGTGCTGGTCTTGCGCAAGCTCTATTGTCTGTCTTACTTTTTCTGTATTTAATGCTTTATAAATAAGAGATTTTCCGACGCATTCGGGGAGAACGTCAAAAAGTATTTTTATAAGTTCCCTTGAGTCAATCGTCCTGCCTCTTGCAGGAAAGCCCACCTCTATCCGTATACAGACGTCGCCTGTTTTTTCATCTATGCGGCAGGCGCTTCTCTCAAGGACTTCCTGGCGGCATCGGCTTATTAAGATAAGTCCGCTTTTTCCGCTGCCGTGTCCCCTGAATTCGGCGGCGTCAACACGGGCGTGAAAAATTCTTATAAGTAAGTCTTCAAGCGCGGTTTTTTTATATTTTTCATCGTAATATTCCGTTGGAAATCCTGCTTTTCCGCCGCTTACAATAATGCTGAGTTTTGACGGAGGCGCGAAGGGGTCGGACTGTACATGGTCTATCGAGAGTATATAATCAGGAAAACGGTAGGCTCCTTTTGTGTCCTTGTAGGCAGGATAGCCCCTGTGGTCTATTTTGTTTAATAATTCTTTTAATTCAGATGAACTGTTCATTATATCTGTTTTCTCCTCAAATTATATTTTTGTGTAACAGTTCAGCCGTAAGCAGCGGGAAAGCGCCGTAGGCGCGGCTTTGAGAGTGGGCGAGGGCTGAACTGTTACTATTTCTGGCTGAGCTCTATAAATGATTTCATGCTGTCAGTCAGGTATTTGCTTTTATGATAAATAATATATAAATCTCTTTTGAGAGGTTTGTCAAACGGAACATATTTTACGGTGTTTTCTTCGATGTCTTTTTTTACAAGAAGATATGGAAGTACAGCGACTCCGAGTCCCTGCGCGACCGCTCCGACAATAGCCTGTGTGCTTGAGCTTTCCCATACGGGTTTGACTGTTATTCCCTTAAGAGAAAAAAACGCGTCAAGAATTTCCCGGCCGGCGCTTCCTCTGTCTCGCATGAGAAAAGGGTATTGTGCCATCTGTTCAAGACTTATATGTGAAAAATCAGCCAGAGGGTGATTTGGAGGAACTATTGCGCACAAAAAATCCTGTGTAAACGGTATGGCGCAGATATTGTCAGCTTCGGGCTGTTTTTCAATCATACCTAAATCTATTGAATTTTCAAGGAGCAGATTTTCTATTACGGCAGATTTGTTTATGGTTACCTCTGTCCTGAGCTCGGGAAAATTGCTTTTGAATTTATTAAGCAGTGACGGAAGCATGTGAGTACCTATTGTGATACTCGCTCCAATCCGAAGAACTCCCGATGTGTTCCATTGCCTGAATTTTTTTTCCATGTCGTCAAACAGTGAAACAATGTGAAGAGCATAGCCGTAAAATTCCTTTCCGCTCTCTGTCGGGAATATGCGTCTGCCGATACGCTCAAAGAGATGTATTCCGTAATACTCTTCGAGCTCGCGTATTGAAAGGCTGACGGACGGCTGAGCAAGGTGGAGCTCATTGGCGGCCTTTGTGATGCTGCTTGAACGGAAGACCGCAACAAAAATTTTTATATGTCGCAGAGTCATATTTACCTCATTTCTGTGCTGCCTTCTGGACACAGACAGTGCTTTAGATTAAACGGCAGCGGATAATATATAATAAAAATATTATGATTTTAATATAATAATACTATTTTATTTATAAATCAATATAGAGTATACTGTACAAAATGTGTGATGCATAGACGGAGGTTATCGGAAAATGGAGAAAAATAAAATGAGCGCCGGGGAAAATAAAAGAAATATACTGCTGAAATTGTTTTTTTCAACTCTTTATCTGAGTGCGTTTACATTTGGAGGAGGATATGT
>CASFUI010000012.1 GCA_949297565.1 uncultured Eubacteriales bacterium | reverse complement strand
TGATTGTTCATACTAACCTCCATCTTTCTCAAATAAACAAAAGCGCTCCTGCCGCCGCTCCTATCAGCACCGCAGCCAGGACGTCCCCCGGAAAGTGAACTCCCGCAATTATCCTTGAAGCGCCCAGAAGCACCGACAAAACCGATAAAATGAATCCAAGCGGAGGCCATACATAAAAACCTGTCATAGTGATTAAAACGGCGGATAATGTGTGTCTGCTTGGAAACGACTCTCCTTTCTTATCTTTATGGATAAGCGGACTGATTTTATATCTGGTGTAGGGTCTTTCTGTATTCAGAATTTTTCTCATAACAGTTACAAGAAAAAAGGCAGCTGCGGGAATAACAATACATTTTAACAGTTTTATATAATTGCCGGATATAAAACAATATAAAAGCATTGCTATATACATAAAAGCCGCTGCAAGCGGCGCTGCCTTATAAATAACACGAAGCAGAGTCATTCTTATTGGCTTTGCTCTGAAAAAAGCCGAAATTTTTGCGTAAAACTGCACATAATCTGATTTTAAGCTGTGAAAATGAACTTTCATACTTTAAATACAGTCTCCAATCAAATAAATTTTAAAATCTCCAGCCGGTTTTATATATAATTAATTTTGTGATTTCATCGACTCTGCAAGCGTCTCCCCTGTACGCTTTCTTGTAACCTCCGCAAGTCCCAGCTTTGTAATATCAATAAGCGAGGTTGTAATTCTGTCCTCCCTGAATAATTCACGAAGCTGCGAGAGCAGAGACGCGTTGTGTTCCTCACTGTCCATATTGATAAAATCAATAATTATTATACCGGACAGATTTCTGATGCGCAGCTGCCTTGCAATTTCCTGAGCCGCTTCGCAGTTTACCCTGTATACGGTATTCTCCTTAGCCTCTGCACCTGATTTTTTTGAAACACATTTTCCTGAATTGACGTCAATGCTTGTGAGCGCCTCCGTCTGCTCAATCACAATATAACCGCCGCATTTCAGCCAGATTTTTTTTGACAAGGCATCTCGAAGCTGTTTTTCTATATCATACAGCTTATACAGAGCAAACATCTCGTCTTTATATAAACGCACCTTTTTAAGGTCTTGCGCGGGAATATATTTATTGATATTATCGTAAATTTCCTTATCATCCGTTATAATCTCGTCTATATAACCATTTTGAAAGCCAAGTATCCGACTTATATATTCAGGCGGCTCCTGATAAATCAACTGCGGAGCCCGGCAAAACTGCGCGCTTTTTCGTATTGACAAAAACTCTTCAGACAGCCTTTGAGCCTCTGAAAGCACCTCATCAAACTTATCCTGTGGTAAATCCTTACAGTTTGTGCGGACAATAAAGCCGAAACCTTCTCTTTGCACATTTTCCAGAAGCATTTCACGCACAGCCAGACACACCTCGTCTTTTTTGGTTTTTGATGAAATATTTATCCCGCGAATATCGGTTGACAGCACTACATACTTTCCGGTAAGTGAAATCTTTCCTGTGACCGTAGGCGGTTTTGTCTTTGCTGCTTCTTTTATAACCTGAACAAGAACGGCATCGCCCTGGTTTATGGCAGTGTTATTCTTTGGATTCAAAAAAATGTGTCCTGTGTTTTCATCCAGCGGGTAATAGCATTTTACACCCTTTTGAATTTCAACAAAGGCACAATTAATATTTTTGACTACATTCTCAACGCGCCCGGCATAAATATTTCCGATAATACACGCAGGGCTTACTATATTAAGCCCTACGCATCTGCCATCGCTGTATTCGGCAGTAACCAGTCTGTTATCTATATGTGTAATAATATATTTTGCACTCATAATCTTACCTGTTTGCAAGCTCTTTTACAATATCCTCCCATGTGATGCCCTTTAATACCATAAGCACCATTACATGATACAGAAAATCCGAAATTTCATACTTAATCTCCTCCGGGTCCGGATTTTTTGCCGCAATAATAATCTCTGCCGCCTCCTCGCCGCATTTTTTAAGGATTTTATCAATTCCCTTATCAAAAAGATAATTTGTGTAAGAGCCTTCCTTTGGGTGAAGTTTCCTGTCCTCAATGACACTCATCACATCGTTGAAAACTTTAAGAGGGTTTGTCTGCGCATATTCGGTTGAAATAAGATTGCGGTAAAAACAGCTCCTGTTTCCCGTATGACATGCCGCTCCTATCTGCTTTACCTTAGCCAGAAGCGTATCATTGTCACAGTCGATTTCTATGGAACGCACATACTGAAAATGTCCTGATGTAAGCCCCTTAACCCAGATTTCCTGACGGCTTCGGCTGAAATATGTCATTCTTCCCGTCTCAATAGTAAGTTTGTACGCCTCTTCGTTCATATATGCAACCATTAGAACTTCATCGGTTTTATAGTCCTGAACGACGACAGGAATAAGTCCGTCGCTGTTTAACTTGAAATCAGAAAAAGGAATTGAACTCTGGAAGGTGTTCATAGAAATTCCCTTATTTGAAAGCTCATGCTTTTTCTTCATAAAATCATAATCCATATTGCTTATAATCTGTCCGGAAATCCCCTCTACTCCATCAAGAGCAATTATGTCGTCAAAAAGAATAGAAGTCTCAATAATTGCAGGAGTTCCTGCAAAATTCTTCAATTCATTCTTATAATCAACACTTTCTTTCATAAAAATGACAGACAATTCGTTATCTTTCGACATCTGGATAACATCCTTGTCATAACCGCTGTAAATTAAACCAATTTTATCCTTTCCGAAACGGTCAGCTACTTCTTTCATCATCAGCATATTGGACTCTCTGGCCTCGTCAAGCAGAGCAATTCTTGCCCCTGCGTAGAGGTATTTTTTTACATCCTCAACCCGCTTTACATTTCCTCCGGCAATCACAGGAGTATCTATCGCCTTAGTAATTTTTCTTATAACACCTACAGCCTCATCGTGAGACGCATCATCGTAAGATAAATCCATTATAATAATCTCATCGGCTCCGTTTTCACTGAAACGGCAGGCAACAGCTAACGCATCCTCACCTGTAAGCTTAGTACAGGCTTCGTCACTGTACGCTAAGGTATCCTTTAAATAAATTATTGGAATGAGTTTTTTATAAGACATTTTAAGCCCTTCTCCTTTCGTTCAGCCTCTACTTTTCAAATTCCGCCACGGCTTCTCTGAGTATAATCTTTTTTTCATAAAGCGCCTTTCCCATAATCGCGCCATGAATCCCCGCTTTATATACATTTCTTAAATCTTCCATACATGACATTCCGCCTGAAGCGATAATATCTATGCCGGTTTTGTCTGACAAAAGCTTTGTCTGCTCAATATTAGGTCCGGACAGCATACCGTCTCTTGAAATATCTGTGTATACAATAGTCTTTACGCCCATTTCCTTCATTGCCAGCGCAAGAGAAATGGCAGTTTTGTCACTTACCTTTTCCCAGCCTTCAACAGCAACCATTCCGTCTTTGGCATCTACGCCGACAACAATATGCTCAGCCCCGAATTTATCTATTGCCTCGCGTATAAATTCAGGATTTTCGACTGCCTTTGTGCCGATTATCACACGGTATACGCCTAAATCAAGCATTTCCCGTATGTTTTCAAGCGTGCGTATTCCACCGCCAAGCTGTACGGGAACAGATACACTGTTCACTATTTTTTCTATCGCCGCCGCATTTACAGAACTTCCGCCGCGTGCTCCGTCCAAATCTACCGTATGTATAAATTTTGCGCCGTCAGCCTCGAAGCTTTTTGCAATTTCATAAGGCTTGTCCGAATAAACGGTAACCTCGTTAAAAAGACCTTTCTTTAAGCGGACACACTGTCCGTCCTTAATATCAATAGCAGGATAAAGTCTCATAATTCCCCTTTCACCGCAGCCTGCGGCACTGTTTACTTAATTTATATAATCAGCCTGTTAAAGCAGTAATTTAAAATTTCTAAAGAGTTCCCTTTGTAGAGAGTACAGATTTTATTCTGGAATCCGTGAGCGTTGCCTCATCCAACGCCTTCGCAAACGCCTTAAACATTCCCTCTATAATATGGTGGTCATTTTCTCCGCTTATCTGGCGGATATGAAGATTCATTGCTGCGCTGTAAGACACAGCATAAAAAAACTCTCTTACCATCTGCGTGTCAAAATATCCGACTCTGTCTGAAGTGAAGTTTCCGTCAAACACAAGATAAGGTCTGCCTGATAAGTCTACTGCGCACATGATAAGCGCCTCATCCATCGGCAGAATAATGTCGCCGTAACGTCGAATAGCCTTCTTGTCACCGACCGCCTTTTTAACAGCCTCGCCCAAAACAATTCCTACGTCTTCTATTGTATGATGGCAGTCAACAATAAGGTCTCCCGTAACC
>CASFUI010000011.1 GCA_949297565.1 uncultured Eubacteriales bacterium | reverse complement strand
TGTTCCAAAGGAAACCGTTAGAAGCATAAAGAGCATAGTAATCTGATGAAAGAAGAACTACATCAGGGATATCATCACTGTTGAATGCGTTAGCAACTGCATCATAGTAGTTACTGTGGTCTGGTCTAACCCACTCGATATCAAGTCCTGTGAGTTCACCAAGGTAATCATAGAACTGCTGAGCACCATTTGACTCGTTTACAACTGTGTTGTCAACCATGACTGTGAATTTGCCAGGCTTTGTAACCTCGCCCGAAGCGTTTCCGCCATCGTTGTTTCCGCCCTTATTGCTGTTACCACATGCAACAAGGCTCATTACTGAAGTAAGTGTAAGACCTACAGCAGTAAGTTTCTTAATTGTTTTTTTCATAAACCTATAAACCCTCCTTTTGGTTTTATGGGGATAACCCCACGGTCAATTTATTTGACAAATGTATAATAGCATTTTTGTACTATTTTAACAAGACTATTTTAAACAATTCTTGTATTTTTTTTGTACATTTTGTGAACGTCCTGTATTTACGCGGTTCTTACGTTCATTATTTTTTCATTTTTTAAGTGGCAGCATCAGTATTTATATTTATGCTATAATTTATATACCGCTATCCTTTAAATATTTTCTGTTAATTTTGCACTATGTCAATCAGCTTTCAGCAAAAAATTTACATCATTTTTACAATAAACAGCACAAATTATTCAAAAATAATTCGACTTTTGTGCTTTATTACTATTGTTAATTATTTATTCACAATTTTCCGAAATAATCTTTACTTCTCCGTCAAAAACACCGTAAATCGCCTCGTTAATTTTGACAGCCGAAAGTTTTGCCCCGAATACATCTGTCAGGCGTTTCTGAAAATCTGCATATGCAGACAGTTCAATCAAAAGCTCAAGCTGTACATTTTCACCATAGTCAATATTTCTTATAACAGCGCCTTCATCGGCACAAATATACTGAAGCTTCCCCAGACTGTTATAATCCGCATCTACACGAGCCGTTACGCCTCTGCGCACCTCCATGACTCCCGCATTGTCAAGGCCGGCTTTCGCCGCAGCCGTATATGCTCTTATTAATCCGCCTGTTCCAAGCAGCGTTCCTCCGAAATATCTTGTAACAATTATAAGGCAGTTGCACACGCCGCTTCTGTCAATAACTTCAAGAACAGGCTTACCCGCAGTGCCTGAAGGCTCGCCGTCATCGCTGAATCTCCTGATTTCGTTTTTTTCTCCTATTACATACGCGTAACAGTGATGTCTTGCGTCCCAGTATTTTTTCTTTGTTTCATTAATATAATGAAGCGCCTGCTCCTCATCAGTCAAATCATACACATCCGCTATAAAACGTGATTTTTTTTCAACAACCTCTCCTGTCCCGGCATTATGTATTCTTTTCATAATTTAAAGGCCCCGCGCATCCATATATTTTACGTTCACACACAATGTATTCATTATGCTTAAAACAGAGCGTTTTGTCAAGCAAATTATAACCTGCAGGCCACGCTGAATCTTTTCACTTGAGACATTTACCATATTTATGTTATAATAAGTCAAACTCTGTCCGCATACAGTTTTGCAATACAAATCTGTTTTGCGCATGATACGGCTCACAGCCGGGCTGCAGCATCAGCCTGACAGGCACCGGCGTCAGGGTTTTAATGCACTAGAGGCACATACTTAAATATACGTGCAGAATATGGAGGTTTATATGAATTATGGCAAAAAAGGCATAATACAAAAGAAAAAAAAGCTTAATTCCTCCCATACCAAAATGGAAACAAAACTTGGAGTTACAGCCATAAAACTTTTGTTTATTGTAGCCATTGCTTTTATAGTTGCAGGTTCCTGTCTTGCTCTGGGAGCTGCACAGGGGATTATAACAAGCGCACCGGATGTATCAACAATAGATGTATCTCCGGAGGGCTACGCCACAAAAATTTACGACAATAACGGAAATGAGATACAGTCGCTTTCAACAACCGGCTCCAACCGTATTTTTGTCGACATTGACGACATACCTCTTCAGTTACAGAACGCTTTTGTGGCAATAGAGGACGAGCGTTTCTATGAACACAACGGAATAGACATCAAGGGTATTCTGCGTGCGGGAACTGTTTTTCTCACAACCGGACGGCTGTCGGAGGGCGCAAGCACGATCACTCAGCAGCTTCTGAAAAACAATGTATTTAAGGCTTACAATGAGACAACCATTGAAAAAATCAAGCGAAAAATACAGGAACAATATCTGGCTGTAAAACTTGAAACTGTCATGGACAAAAAAACAATTCTTGGAAATTACCTTAACACAATCAATCTCGGAAACGGTTATTATGGAGTTCAGACAGCGGCACAGGGCTATTTCGGAAAAGATGTTTCAGAGCTCACTCTCAGCGAGTGCGCCGTTATCGCTTCCATTACACAGAGTCCGGCGGGATTAAATCCGATAAAGTACCCTACCGAGAACCAGAAGCGCCAGCTAAAAGTGCTCAAAAATATGCTCGATCAGGGATATATTTCACAGGAGGAATACGACGAAGCGGTGTCCGATGATGTGTATGCAAGAATACAGGACCGCGACATTCAGGTTGCAGATTCAACCTACTCTTATTTTGTGGACGCGACAATCGACCAGCTTATTGAAGACCTTGTAAACCAGAAGGGCTACACGGAGGAACAGGCAACAAATATGATTTACAAGGGCGGGCTTCAGGTATATACAACTCAGGATATGGCAATGCAGGAGATAGCCGACAGAATTATAAATGACCCCGATTATTATCCGTCCAATACCGAATTGTCAATTTCATACTCTCTCGCTATAAAAGACACCAGCGGAACTGTAAATTACTATTCTCACTACGGGCTCCTTGATTACTTTAAAAAGGAAAAAGGCATGAGCAATTTTACTCTGATTTTTGACAGCGAGGAGGACGCCCAGGTTTATATTGACGAATACAAAAACGCATTACTTGAAAACGGAGGCGAAGTAGTTCAGGAGAGTGTTTCGTATATAATTCAGCCTCAGATGTCATTTACGCTTATGGACCAGCACACAGGCTATGTCAAAGTTATTGTCGGAGGAAGAGGCGAAAAGAGCGGCAACCGTACCCTGAACAGAGCGGTTGATACCAC
>CASFUI010000010.1 GCA_949297565.1 uncultured Eubacteriales bacterium | reverse complement strand
GGAGGAATGGGCAGAATGCGTGAGGTGTGCGGATGCATGTCGGCAATGGCGCTTATAGCGGGGTTTGAGACAGGGAGTACAAAGCCGAGAGACCCGGATGGCAAGAAGGCAAACTACGAAAAAGTTCAGCATTTGGCGCAGGAATTCAGAAAATATACAGGCGGCAGTATTATATGCCGTGAGCTTTTGGGATTATCGGCGGACATGAACGGAGAGATGAGCAGTCCGACGCCAAGTGAGAGAACAGAGCAGTATTATAAAAAAAGACCGTGTATTCGTTTAATTCAGGATGCATGTTCTATTATAGAAAAAGAGTTTTTTGGAGGTAAGGAAAATGAACAATCAGCAGATGATGGAACTGACAACCGTTGAGAAGAGCGCGTTTGAGGAACTTGTAAAGCAGTGTACAATGTCGGGCTCAATAGACCCTGCGCTCTACGTGGATTATGATGTAAAACGGGGACTCAGAGACAGCAACGGAAACGGTGTACTTACAGGGCTTACCGAGATTTCTGATGTCGTAGGAGTGCACAGTGACAACGGCAGAAAGGTTCCTGTCGACGGCGAATTGTTTTTCCAGGGCTTCAATGTGGCTGAGCTTATCAGCGGACTAGGAGACAGAAAATACGGGTTTGAGGAGACTACATATCTTCTGCTTTTCGGAAAGCTTCCTACAGAAGAGCAGAGAAAAAATTTCATTCACATACTTACTGATTTGGAAGAACTCTCCGGGGCATTCCTGCGCGATGTAATTATGAAGGCGACAAGCACAAATCTTATGAATTCTCTTATGAAGAGTATTTTAAGCCTATATTCATATGACGAGAATCCTGATGATGTGAGTGTGCCTAATGTTTTGAGACAATCACTTCAGCTCATTGCAAAAATGCCGCTGATTGCCGTATATGCTTATCAGGCGTACAGGCATTACAAGCTGGACGGAACTCTGATGATTAAAAATCCGAGAAAGGATTACTCTATTGCTGAAAATCTTCTGTATATGATGAGAGATGACGGTCAGTTTACCGCGCTTGAGGCAAAGGTGCTTGATATATGTCTTGTGCTTCACGCAGAGCATGGCGGTGGAAATAACTCGACATTTACAACGCATGTGGTAACATCGTCAGGCACAGACACGTATTCTGCGATTGCGGCTTCTATCGCATCGCTCAAAGGACCTAAGCACGGAGGAGCGAATTTAAAGGTACAGCGCATGTTTGCTGATATTATGGAGCACTGCAGCGACTGGGAGAATACTCAGGAGGTATGTGATTACCTCTCAAAGATACTTGACAAGCAGGCATTTGACGGAGCGGGCTTAATATACGGTATGGGACACGCTGTATATACACTTTCAGACCCGAGAGCGGTTATCCTGAAGAAGTTTGCGAAAAGCCTGTCAGAGGAGAAGGGCATGCAGAGAGAGTTTGCTCTGTATGAAATGGTTGAGCGCGAAGCAGGGAAGCTGATTATGCAGAAGAGGCAGATGTTTAAGCCTGTTTGTGCAAATGTCGATTTTTACAGCGGTTTTGTGTATTCTATGCTGGGTATTCCTGAAGAGCTTTTCACTCCTATTTTTGCTATATCGAGAGTATCGGGCTGGTGCGCGCACCGCCTTGAGGAGCTTGTGAATGCCGGTAAGATTATTCGTCCGGCATATAAATATGTGGGACACCACAGACCGTATTATGATATTAATCACAGGGACGGGGAACAGAAGTAAAAGAAAGGCATGGTACAGTAAAAAATGTCGCAGTACAGAGTTAAAAAGCTCGAAGCTCCGGTTAATTGCGAGGTAGAGGTGCCGGGCTCCAAAAGCATTACAAACAGAGCGCTGCTTATGGCTGCTCTTTCTGATGGGGAGTGTCGTCTTAACGGCGTTTTATTCAGCGATGATTCAAGACATTTCTTGTCATGTTTGATTTCACTTGGGTTTGTTGTCGAAGTCAACGAGATTGAGAAGTATGTCGTTATTCATGGGCTTGGCGGGGATATTCCGGGCAAAGAGGCTGAGATTAATGTGGGAAGCGCGGGAACTGCCGCAAGATTTCTGACGGCAATGCTTGCGCTCTCCGACGGAAGATATTTTATTGACGCGTCGGAGCAGATGAAAAGGCGTCCGATGAAACCTCTGTTTGACGCGCTTGAAAGTATGGGAGCCAGGTTTGAGTTCACAGAGCGGGAAGGTCATCTTCCGGCAGAGGTGACCGGAGCGGCATATAACGGCGGAGTACCTGCAAATGAAGTTTCTATTGATATAAGCGAGAGCACTCAGTTTTTGAGCGCGCTGATGATGGTGGCTCCGTCATTAGAAAACGGACTTACTATTCATATCACAAGCAAAAAAACAGACGGCTCATACATAAGGATAACTCGCAAAATGATGGGGCAGTTCGGCTGCAGCGTCGAGTACAATGGAAACACTTATCAAATAGGGGATGTTCAGAGCTATGAGTCAAAGACTTATCAGATAGAGCCTGACGTGTCGGCAGCCTGCTATTTTTATGGAGCAGCTGCGCTTACAGGCAGTACGGTTATAGTGAAAAACGTGCACTTTACATCAATGCAGGGAGATATCAGGTTTATAAAGCTTCTTGAGGATATGGGCTGTAAGGTTACAGATAAGCCTCAGGGAATACAGGTTACGGGACCTGACGGCGGAAAGCTGTCGGGAGCAGACGTTGATATGAACGATTTTTCCGACCAGGCTATGACGCTGGCAGCTCTTGCGCCTTTTGCGTCTTCTCCTACCTGTATAAGAAATATAGGGCATATCAGGCTTCAGGAATCAGACAGGATTAATGCGATAGTAACGGAGCTTACAAGGCTTGGCGTAAAAGTTGAGGAGGAGCAGGACGCAGTAAAAATTTATCCTTCAGAGATAAAGCCTGCGGTTATAGAAACATATGACGACCACAGAATGGCTATGGCATTTGCGCTGATAGGGCTTAAATGTGACGGTATTGTAATAGATAATTATGAGTGCTGCAAAAAAACATTTGAAAATTACTTTGAAGTGCTTGAGCAGATGCAAAGTCAGCAAAATGGTTAAGACAAAAGTCCGGGGAGGCATGCGTGATACTGTTTCGCGCGCGCTTTTCCGGATAATTTTTGAGGTTGACAGGTTTGGTATAATAACAGCAGAGGCAAAATTTAATCGGCAGTTTGTGACGCTTCGGAATGGAGGTTAATAATGACAAAAGTAGATATTATATCAGGTTTTTTGGGAGCAGGAAAGACAACTCTCATCGGAAAACTTTTAAAGGAAGCTTTGCAGGGAGAGCAGGTTGTGCTCATTGAGAACGAGTTCGGAGAAATCGGTATTGACGGCGGATTTTTAAAGGATTCCGGCGTTGAGATACGCGAGATGAACTCAGGCTGCATCTGCTGTTCGCTTGTAGGTGATTTTGGTACATCGCTGAAGGAGGTTGTTGACACATATCACCCGGACAGAATAATTATTGAGCCGTCCGGCGTAGGCAAGCTTTCTGATGTTATTAAGGCTGTAAAGGATTTGCATATTGAGGATGAGATTCGTCTGAACAGTGCGTCAACGGTGGCTGACGCGTCAAAAGTGAAAATGTATATGAAGAATTTCGGCGAATTTTTCAACAACCAGATTGAACATGCGGGTACGATTATTTTGAGCAGAACTCAGAATATAAGCGAGGATAAGTTAAATACCGCCGTTGAGATGATTCGCTCTCTCAATGCAGACGCCCGCGTTATCACCACGCCGTGGGATGATTTGGAGGGCGCTACAATTTTAGCCGCAATGGAAAATGTGACAAATCTTGAACTTGAGATGCTTGCGGAGCAGGCGGAAAAAACTCACCAGGAACATGAACATGAGCACGAGCATCATCACCATGATGGAGAGTGCGGCTGCGGACATCACCATGAAGATGAGGAGCATGAGCACGAACATCATCATGACGGAGAGTGCTGTCACGGACATCACCATGAAGATGAGGAGCACGAGCATCATCATCATGATGGAGAGTGCGGCTGCGGACATCATCATGACCATGAAGGTCATCATCACGCAGACGAAGTATTTACAAGCTGGGGAGTTGAGACGCCTAACAAGTATGACAGGGCAGAGCTTGATGAGATATTAAAGAAACTTTCAGAGACAGAGGAATACGGAAATATTCTGAGGTCTAAAGGCATGCTTCCTGCAAATGACGGAACATGGATGTATTTTGATTTAGTTCCTCAGGAATATGAGATAAGAGACGGAAAACCTGACTATACAGGAAGAATTTGCGTTATCGGCGCACAGCTTAAGGAGCAGGAGCTCAAGGAGCTTTTCAGAGTATAAGATGCACAGAGCGCAATGCAGTATGAATTAAAAGAGAGGTAGACGCAAAATGGCAGAGGAACAGTATCAGATTCCTATATTTTTGATAAACGGTCAGCTTGAGAGCGGCAAGACGAGATTTATAACCGAAACCATTGAGATGGGACAGTTTGCTGAGGCAAAAAAGAAACTTCTCATTGTTTGTGAGGAGGGCGAAGAGGAATATGATCCCAAAATGCTGGAGGAAAACGGCGTTGACATGGTTGTGCTCGAAAAGGAAGAATTTACAAGCGACAGGCTGAACGAGCTGGATAAGAAGTATGACCCGTGGCTTGTCATAGTAGAGTACAACGGTATGTGGGAGCCGTCATTGATTTATGAGACCGAAAAGCCGCGAGGCTGGATGGTCTACCAGTCTATTACTCTGTTTAACGCAAAACAGTTCGGCGTACAGTGGGCGAACATGAAAATGATTTTAGCTGAGACGGTTAAAAGCGCCGATATGGTTATATTTAACAGATGCAAAAGCAGTATGGAGCTTGGAAGCTACAGAAGAAGCATGAAAGCGCTCAACTCGGCGATACAGATTGTATTTGAGGATGAAAAGGGCGATATGATGTCAATAGCCGAGCAGCTTCCATATGATATTAACGCCGATATAATTGAGGTTGAGGATGACGACTACGGCATCTGGTATATGGATGTATCCGAGCGTCCGGAGGTATATAAAAATAAGACGGTGCGCTTTAAGGGACAGGTTTTGAAAAATAAATATTTTAAAGATAAAAATTTTGTTCCCGGCAGAAAGGTTATGACCTGCTGTGAGGCGGACATGCAGTTTATAGGTTATATAAGCTTTTACAACGATATTGCGTCGCTTGAAAACAGGCAGTGGATTACAGTTACAGCTCAGATTAAATATGAGTTTCAGATGGCGTATAAGAAGAAGGGGCCTGTTCTGTATGTGAGCAAGGTAGAGCCGGCACAGCCGCCGGCAAATGAGCTTGTGACGTTTTAGTCTGAATTGCGGATGAAGAGTACAGAAAAAGCGTGCGCGGAAATGAGGAACAGATGATTCAGGACATTGCACCAAAGCACTTAGATAACCAATATAGAAATCTATCTCCAGAGCATGATGACACTGTTTTCTTTTTTGAGGGAAACACAGTGCTTGGAAAGCAGGAAGGCGACTGTATAAAATATCCGAGTTATTCGGATTTTGTATCGAAAGTACAGAAGGCATCGGAAATGTCGGTCAATGAGACATATGATTTTATATATCTTTTTGCTGTATCAGATGAAAACGGCAGGGAGCAGAGATATTTTCTGGCGCTTCCTAAAAGAAAGGTACAGAAGGGGGCGTTTCTGGGAGAAATGGCTGACGCCGGAATACATGCCGAATATGAAAATATTATAGAGGGCTATGATTTTATCGGAGTAAATATGTTCAGAAGAGCAAAGCCTAAGGACGTGTCGTTTGCGGCAATTACGGCATATCACCTGTACGGGTGGTACCGTGACAACAGATATTGCGGGCGCTGCGGAAAGCTTATGTTCCACGGTGAAAGCGAGCGCATGATGCACTGTATGGATTGCAAAAATACGGTTTATCCAAAAATCTGTCCGGCTGTCATAGTTGCTGTCACGGATAAAGACAGAATATTGCTGACAAAATACGCAGGGCGGACATACCGCAATTACGCGCTGATAGCAGGCTTTACTGAGATAGGCGAGACAGTTGAGGAGACTGTCAGGAGAGAGGTTTTTGAGGAGGTTGGCGTGCGCGTCAAAAACCTGAAGTACTACAAGAGTCAGCCGTGGGCGCTGTCGGGCTCTCTGCTTTACGGATTTTTCTGTGAGCTGGACGGAGATGACCATATACATTTGCAGCAGGAGGAGCTGTCGGTAGGAAAGTGGTTTCACGCGGACGATTTGGATTTGGCTGAGGACGATGTAAGCCTCACGAGAGAAATGATTTGCAAATTTGTGAGAGAACATAAAAGCAAGAGAGAAGAAGTTTAATGGATTTACGGCGCAGCCATATCATTGTAAAATTCTAATAGATATAAAATACGGAAAAATGTAATAAAAACAGGCGTAAGAGCATAGGTTTATGGTAACGAATTGTCGCGGTGAACCTATGCTTAATTATTTATGGGGATTTATGATAATTATCGGCGTTATCTATGGAGCCTTTACCGGCAATATTCAGGCAGTGGCGGACGGGGCGATTAATTCCGCGAAGGATGCGGTGACGCTGTGTATAACGATGCTGGGCGTGATGTCTCTTTGGACCGGACTTATGGAAATCGCCGAGAAATCGGGACTTATTAAGGCGTGTACCGAGAAAATAAGCCCGGTCATGCGATGGCTTTTTCCTTATGTGCCGCCGCAGCACGACGCGATGAAGCATATGACTACAAATGTGATAGCAAATATTCTGGGACTTGGCTGGGCGGCAACACCTGCCGGGTTGAGGGCGATGAGCAGTCTTGCGCAGTTGAATGACAATGACAAAACTGCCTCAAACGCAATGTGTACTTTCCTGGTTATAAATGTCTCATCTCTACAGCTCATACCTGTAAATATTATTGCGTACAGAAGCCAGTACGGGAGCACCAATCCTACGGCAGTTGTAGCTCCGGCGATTATTGCAACTTTAGTCAGCACGATTGTGGCGGTGATTTTCTGCCGAATTATGCTTCACAGGGATTGTTCCGGCAAAAAGACCCGCAGGTCGGAAAGCGGGGTGCGCAGATGAAAGCTGTCGTTGCGGTTTCAACTTATATAATACCAGTGGTTATGATGCTGATTGTAATTCACGGTATGCTTAAAAACGTAAACGTGTATGATGAATTTGTAAACGGTGCGAAGGACGGAATGAAGACGGTTGTCTCGATTGTTCCCACACTCATAGGATTAATGATGGCAGTTGGGATTTTGAGAGCTTCGGGATTTCTGGATCTTATTTCCTCAGCGCTCGGAAATGTTACGGATAAAATCGGTCTGCCGGCGCCGCTGCTGCCGCTGCTTTTGGTCAGAATGTTCAGCTCATCGGCGGCTACCGGTCTTACGCTCGATTTATTTAAAGAATACGGAACAGATTCGCTTATTGGACTGATAGCTTCAATAGCCACATCGGCAACGGAAACCATTTTTTTCACAATCTCCGTTTATTCAGTTGCGGCAAAAATTACAAAAACAAGGTGGACGCTCGCAGGGGCGCTGATTTCCACAGTCGCCGGAATAGCGGCGAGCGTTGTCCTTGCTACACTTATGTCTACCAGCTCTTAAAGCTTATATTTAAGTCAACGTCGCCTGATATACCGTCGATTGTACCCTGATTGGTATACTGCCACATTGAAAACTCGTAAGGCATATATGGAACGTCTGCGTAAAATGCATACCATTTTTCGTAATCCTCAAGGCGTTCCATTTCAAGCTTTCCAGCGAAGTATCTCGAATTTGAATAAATCATCGGGGTGTACCCGGCGTTTTTTATCTGTTCGCAGAAAGCAACTACGACATCCGTGAGCTCTGTGTTTGTGAGAGACTCCTGACGTGATGTTCCGGCGGTAACTTCTTCGATGTCTATTACGACAGGGTACTCCACGTTGTAAGGCTTAAGCTTGTCGATTACGTAATTGGCCTCCTCTACAGCCTCTTCTGTGGTTATAGCCTGGGAGAAGAAATATGCGCCTATTTTTATGTCATTTGTGAGAGCGTCTCTGGCATATGTATCGAACGAAGTGTCGTCTGTGATATTTCCGCCGCCGTATCCACGGTATCCGCAGCGTATCATCGCAAACTCAACGCCGCTCTCCTTTACCTTTGAAAAATCAATGCTTCCCTGATAGCGCGATATGTCAATTCCCATATGAGAGGTTACAACACCGTTTTCGGTGTACTGTATTTCTCCGTTGGAATTTTTGACAAAATTGCTGTTGTCAAGTTTATTCTGCTTCAGTTCAAAATTGATTGGAGAAAAATAATATCTTCCGTCGATTGTATAAATAAACTGGTCTGAGTAATATTCGCGCAGAAGCGGGTTAATTCCCGTACCGCTCTCAAGCCGCGCCTTCATCGAGGCAAGAAAATTATTCTCACCGTCATTTTCCGACTCGGCTTTTATCTGCCTTATCTCGGACGGTGAGTAAAGTCTTGAGCCGCGTTCTGTAAATACAGTGTACATGCGGAATTTAAAGAAAACTATGAGACCCATAATTAATCCTATAACGACGAGCGCTGATAAAATTATGGTCGTCTTTAGCAGGATTTTCTTTTGTTTTGTGCTGTCCATTAAGTATCCTCCATATTTAAAATTGTTGTATAATAATATTTACTATGATATTCTATGAATAATCAAGCACTTATTATCATATCAGATTTATATGGAAAGATAAATAGTAATTATTGTGCAAAATGATGGAGGAAAAGAAGAATGAGAAAATATTTTGCTGAGTTTATCGGTACGTTTGTGTTGACGTTTATGTCGTGCGGAGTTGCATCATTTACCGCAGGATACCAGGGATTTCTTGGCGTCGTGGGAATTGCTCTTATCTTTGGGCTTACATTCACGGCAATGGCGTACTCAATAGGTAATATTTCGGGCTGTCATATCAACCCGGCGGTCTCTTTCGGAATGCTTATTTCGGGCAGAATGAAGGTTGTTGATTTTATGGGATATGTTATAGCCCAGATGTTTGGCGGAATTGCGGCAGGTTTTGCTATACTCGGAATATCAAAGACATTCAGTGAGGATATTATTTCTCAGTACAGTGTTTACGGCTATGATTTGCTGAGCTTCGGCACAAACGGTTACGGTGATGAATCGGCATTTCTTCAGGTAAATATGTGGGGAGCGCTTATTATAGAGGCGATACTGACATTTGTATTTGTTATAGCAGTGCTCGGTGTCACTGCTAAGAAAGAGTATAAGAGTGTTTCCGGTATTGTAATCGGACTTGCGCTCGCTGCGGTTCATCTTTTTGGTATACCATTTACAGGAACAGGCGTAAATCCAGCCAGAAGCTTTGGCCCTGCGCTTGCTAAGGCTGTTGACGGCAACGTTACCGCGCTTTCTCAGGTCTGGGTATTTATTGTTGCGCCGTTGTTTGGAGCAGCGCTTGCGGCGCTTGTGTATATGCTGCTTACATTTGAGAAAAAATCAAAGTCTGCTGCTGTAAGTTCCGATGAGCAGCCGGTTTCTGTTAATGAAGCGTCCTCAAATGTGGAGTCAGAGTTTTCCGGGAAGAATGAGACAAATAGCGTTGAGACGGAGAAGAACGCTGAGAGCGGTGAGAATTAGAAGATGCCGGAGCAGAGTTAAATACTGTTATTTTGCGTACAGCACAGCGGAATTGAAGAATTATGCAATATGATTGAGAAATAAAAAATTTATACCCGGCAAATCTGATACGCATGTGAGGGGATTGCGTATCGGATTTGCCGGGTATTTTTATACCATAGAAAATTTTCTGAGTTTTCCGTAGAATAAAAATGATCCGCAGTCTCGCAGAGGCGCGGAAAGGTAATTGCTCTTACAAAACCGCGCCCCGCGAAAGAGCTCGCAAGCGAACTTCTTATTCAGTCTGAGCCGCAGATTTAATATATTCAGAGGGTTTCACATTCGCGGGCGCGCTCTAAAAGATATTTATACCGTTTTTGTTCGGAATTGACCTGGTAAATGTAGCAGTCAATCAAATCAGGGTCTGTGGCATTGTCAAAGTTTGAGTAAGCTGCATTTAACGCGT
>CASFUI010000009.1 GCA_949297565.1 uncultured Eubacteriales bacterium | reverse complement strand
TGCATCGTACATCAGGTAAGGAACACGTTGAAATATGTGGCAGATAAAGACCGTAAACCGTTTGCCAATTATTTAAATACGATTTATCAGGTGCCTTCTGAAGAACAGGCGTTAGAATCGTTGAGTTCTGCCTATCGGAAGTTGAATCGGCAGTGGAGCATTTTCCCAAGCGATACAGCTTTATTGAAAGCTCTTTATCTGGCAGCTTTTAAGGCTGCCACCAAATGGACGATGCCGATTCGTAATTGGGGGCAGGTCTATGGAGAGCTAAGCATCATGTACGAAGGACGGCTCCCGGAATAAAAATAACTTGCAGAAACAGGTGGTGTCCCCACCTGTATTTGACATACCCAGCATGTGCTGTTATATATAAACCAATGGCTAAAAGCTCTCCGAACAGCTTTCAGCCCAGCAATTATCATAGAAGATAGTAATTACAGAGTTTTTTTCACAGTCCCAATGTATACCATTTATGGGAGTTTTTAACAATGTTCCTCCTCATAGGCCCTCTATACATTTCTTTATTGAAGCCACGCACTCAAGCAGAATAACTCTCTTTTCCGGGGAGAAATTTTCCCATACACTTTTTATAATCTGAAGCTTCCTATCAGGCATATTCATAAAGAGAGCAGGCTGATAATGAGATATGTTATACAGATATAAAAGCATTTCGGCATCAGGATAAATATTTTCACGCTCCAAAGCTCTGTATTTTTTAATGCTGAGCCCGAGATATTCAGCCATATCTATCTGATTGAGCTTAAGCCTTGAACGAACAAAGCGCAGCATTGAGAAATCGTTCCATGAGTTACAGAGCGCCTTAAGCAGCAAAAAATTGTCCGATAAGACGGCAGAATTTTTGTTAAATTCACTAACCATTATTTCAGTCAGCAGCTTTAAAGTAAAATCTTTAATTCTGTCCGCAGCGATAGAGTTCATTGCAGTATCTAAATCGCAGGCTTTATAGCCGTAAGTTTTTCCGGAGATAAGACTGTCAACGCTTAAACCGATACTGTCGAATTTAATTAAAAGCCGGCCGCTGATTAAAACATGTCCTTTTTCGATATATGAATAAACCACCTGATTTATTCCTGCCTTTGAAGCAAGTTCATTCTGAGTAAGCCCAAGATGCTTTCTATACAAAGCAAGACGTTTGAGCACGTCTTTATAATCCCCCATATAAATCATCCCCCATAATTTTTTATAAGAATGATATTAAGAGATTATTGTGTTTTTTGAATATCCAAATAACTTAATTAAATTAAAAATATAAGGTGCAGATAAGTGGATAAAATATGCTTGCCTTTCAGTACGTATCGTTATATCATTTATAGATAATGCGTAATTTTTAATTCGTTTTTATCGTTTTATTTCTATATGCCTGACATCTGACTTGCATATAGTAAAAATATGCTTTTGGAGGCGGCTATGAAAACAAAATTCAGGTTATTTTTCCCATGTTATTTTTCGTTTTTTGTAAACGGAGCAATGGTATTGCTTGTTGGAGCAATTCTTCCCTATTTAATTGACGAGGCAGGAATTAATTACAGCGTTGCCGGAGGGTTTCTGTCAGCGTTTGCGGTGGGAAATCTTCTTGCGAGCTTTGTAAATCCGCCAATGGCTTTAAAATTCGGAAGAAAGGCTACAATAGTTATATTTTCGGCGCTTATTCCGTCAATGCTTCTGGTTATAACAATGCTTCCTCCCGCACCGGTGATTTATGCGGCGTTTGTGCTTATTGGTATAGGAAGGGGCTCGGTCAGCATTATAAATAACGCCGTTGTAAATGATAATTCCAACGGAAAGCCGGCTGCCCTTAACTTGCTTCATATGACGTTTGCAGCAGGAGCGTTTATTGCGCCTTTTATAACGTCTTTGTATACAGGCTTTGGGCTTGGCTGGAGAGCAGCGGCCTATACTGTAATTATCGGCTCCACAGTTTCAGTAGTGCTGTATGCGTGGATGAAAATAGACTACAACTGGCCGAGGGAATCGAAAAATTCAGATGTTAAAATACAGACGCAGCAGAAGCCGTTTTACAGGAGCGGTATTTTTTATATCATGGGAGCGCTTCTGTTTTTGTATCTTGGACTTGAAAATTGTGTGAACGGCTGGTTTGTCACTTATTTTAAGGGAATGAACATAATGAGCAGCACATATGCGACAAATCTTGTATCGGTCACATGGGTTATGGTGATGCTGGGACGTCTGCTTACTGCCAAGCTGTCGTCAAAGGTGGATAAAAATAAACTTATTTTTTCATACTGCATCGCGACAACGGTGTTTTTTATAATGCTTACCGCGACTCACAGTCTGCCGGTTATAACTGCGGCAATCGCCGGACTGGGATTTTTCTTCGCGGGAATTTACCCGACAACAGTTTCAAGCGTAGGTGTAATCTTAAAGGGCTCAACTACCGGAATGTCATTATTTTTGGCGATAGCAGCGCTTGGCGGTATTGTCACGCCGCAGGTTGTCGGAGTTCTTGCCGATAAAATCGGAATTACTGCTGCAATTCTCGTGCTTGCCGTAAACGCTGTCGGAATGCTTGTAATGTCCGGATTGAATTTGTTTGTACAGAAAAAGAAAAATAGCTGATGCTGCGGCGTGCTGAGTATTTTTGAATATCAAATCATAAGCTTTTAAATACAATTAATCGGCAATCTGCCGTCCGGTTGCGTCCATATGAAAGTTCTGTTTTATTATGAGCTGAGAAACAGGTACAAGTGTATAGCCCTGCGACTGCAATGTGCTTAACACTGTATCCAGAGCTTCAGCAGTATATTTTGCGCCGTTGTGCATTAGAATTATAGAGCCGTTGCCCAAAGCCTTGTGCTGGGTGACGGTTTTTATAATATTTTCAACTCCGTAGTCTTTCCAGTCAAGACTGTCAACATCCCACTGTATAGGATAGTGATTACAGCTGTATACGGTATTTATAAGTGTTGAATTGTAATCTCCGTAGGGTGGTCTGAACAGAAAAACCTCATATCCGGTAAGTTCACGTATTTTGTCCGATACAGTCATGATTTCGGTTTTCTGTTCATTTGCGGAGAGCTTGCTCATCTGTTTATGATTTTGGCTGTGATTTCCGAGGTCATGGCCTCTTGCGTAAATTTCTTTTACCATATCCGGAAAAGAATCAACCCAGCCGCCGGTCATGAAAAAAGTTGCTTTAACATTATATTTGTCCAGAGTGTCAAGAATTTGTATAGTGTCGTCGGCTCCCCATGCAGCGTCAAAAGAGACGGATATGTACTTTGTGACGCTGTCGGCGGCTGCGTCTGAATTGGCGTCTGCCGCGGAGCTCTCGCTTGCTGATGCATCAGTGTTTTCCTGATTTTCAGTATTGCCATTCTGTTTTTGCTTTGAGTCAATATCCACGCAGTATATAGGCAGGTCTTTCTTTCCGGCCCGGCAGTCTCCTATAATATTTCCGCCGCCTATTCCGCTCTCAAACTTTACAGTAGACACATTTCCTGAAGATACGGACGAGGCATTATCGGAATTTTTAGCGGGAATGAGGTAGAAAAGGCAGCTTAGCGCGATGATAATCGCGAGCAGCAGGACAGCCTGAAAAATGTTGGACTTTATGTATGGGAAGTGTTTCATAAAAAGAAAAATCCTTTAAATCATCTTTGTTCCATAATATGATTATCAGAATAAAAAAATGCACTGACAGTGTAACAGGTGACAAAAACTTTTGTGGTTATTGATATGATTTCTCAACAAGGCTTTTTAAAATGGAAAAAATATATTTGCGGGTGTAAACTTTAATTTAAGAAAAACAGCCTGAGTCAGTGCGTTGGCGGAGGCATTCCGTTAAGCCTGAAAAACTAGGCGCAAAAGGCGGCGCAGAAAAGAGGATAAATATGAAAATAAAATTTAACGGAAAAAAGACAGGAATTTTTGCGGCGGGAGTGCTGTTTGGAACAGCAGGAATTAAACTGCTTTCAAGCAAGGATGCAAAGAAGGTGTATACTAATTGTACGGCAGCAGTTCTCAGAATGAGAGACTTTATTATGAAGACCGCAGCTGATGTGCAGGATAACTGTGAGGATATTTATGCGGGAGCAGTACAGATTAATGAGGAGCGCAAGGCGTCAGAGGCTGAATATGAAGATGAATCCGAAGCAGAGGAAGAAGCTTCATTCGGCAGCTGTGCAAATGAAGATGCAGAGGCGCAGTCATAATGAGATTTGTTATAAAAGATGAAATACGCGGCAGAATCCGCGTGAGGATTAAGCAGAGCGAAATGACATGCAGACAGGCGGATATATTGCAGTATTATCTCAGTGAACAGGAGTTTATTGTCTCAGCAAAGGTAAACGAGAGAGTAAATGATGTTGTTATATGTTACTGCGGAGGCAGAGACAGAGTAATTAAGCTGCTTCAGAGATTTCGTTATGAGAATGCGGATGTGCCGGACAGCTTCCTTGAAAATTCAGGAAGAGAATTAAATAATTATTATAAAGAAAAGCTTATAAATAAAATTATACTAAGAATAGGAAGTAAATTATTTGTTCCTTATCCTGTGAGAGCGTGTATAACAGCGGTAAAATCATTTAAATACATATTGGAGGGAATACGCACTCTGGCAAAAGGCAGGATTGAGGTTCCGGTGCTTGACGCTACGGCTATAGGTGTTTCTGTATTAAGAAATGATATAGCAACGGCAGGGTCAATTATGTTCCTGCTTGGTATAGGTGAAATTCTTGAGGAGTGGACGCATAAAAAATCAGTGGGAGATTTAGCCAGAAGCATGTCTCTGAATGTCGGAAAGGTTTGGCTTGTAAATAACGGACGGGAAATTCTCGTGTCACCAGAAGAGATACAGGCAGGCGACTGTGTGAGAGTGAGAATGGGAAATGTAATACCATTTGACGGAGATGTTGCAGGCGGTGAAGCTATGGTCAATCAGGCGTCTATGACAGGCGAGTCCATGCCGGTAAGAAAAGTCGAGGGAGGCTATGTATACGCGGGAACAGTTGTCGAGGAGGGAGAAATTACAATAAAGGTGCGCGCGTCAAACGGCGGAAGCAGATATGAGAATATTGTGCATATGATAGAGGAATCCGAGAAACTCAAATCTTCTGTCGAGAGCAGGGCAGAGCATCTTGCTGACCAGCTTGTTCCATACTCTCTTGCGGGTACTGTTCTGACATATATGTTTACGAGAAATGTCACAAAGGCTTTGTCAATTTTGATGGTTGATTATTCGTGCGCGCTTAAGCTTTCGATGCCTATTTCTGTGCTTGCCGCGATAAATGAGGCGAGAACTTACCACACAACCGTAAAGGGAGGCAAATATCTTGAGGCGATTGCGGACGCTGACACAATAGTGTTTGACAAGACCGGAACGCTCACAAAGGCGCAGCCTGTCGTCAGGGACGTTGTATCATTTAACGGGGCAAAGCAGGATGAACTTTTAAGAATTGCAGCCTGCCTTGAGGAGCATTTTCCTCATTCTATGGCGAAGGCCGTTGTTGCAGCGGCAAAACAGAGAAATCTTGTGCATGAAGAAATGCATTCTAAAGTTGAATATATTGTCGCCCACGGTATCTCTTCAAAAATAGGTGAAAAGAGGGTAATTATAGGAAGCTATCATTTTGTGTTCGAGGATGAGGGCTGCTCTGTTCCGGAGGGAAAAGGAGAACTGTTCGAGAGTCTTTCCGATGAGTACTCACATTTATATATGGTAGTAGAAAATGAACTGGCAGCCGTTATATGTATTGAGGACCCTATCAGGGATGAGGCGGCGGACGTCATCAGAGCGCTTAAAGCTTCAGGCATCAGTAAAGCCGTGATGATGACCGGTGACAGCGAGCGTACGGCGAGAGCGGCAGCAAAGAAAATAGGAGTGGACGAATATTATTCCGAGGTGCTTCCTGAGGATAAGGCAAAGTTTGTTGAGAGAGAAAAGGCGCAGGGGCGCAAGGTAATAATGGTCGGAGACGGAATCAATGATTCTCCGGCTCTCTCGGCGGCTGATGCGGGCATTGCGATAAGCGACGGAGCAGAGCTTGCGAGGGAAATAGCCGATGTAACAGTTGGAAGCGACAGTCTCTATGAGCTTGTAACCTTAAAACAGATAAGCAACGGTCTTATGAAGAGAATACATAAGAATTACAGAAGTATTATGGTAATTAACTCTGCGTTAATTATTTTGGGAGTGGCAGGCGTTATACAGCCTACTACATCGGCGCTGCTTCACAATACTTCAACTATTGCCATAAGCCTGAAAAGCCTTGAGAGGCTTGTTTAGGGTGCGGCAGATTATATCTATATTTAAACTTGGTTAATTTTATATTTTGCCGGTTAAGAATTTGGCGGCGGCATCCGATACAATAATAAAGAAAGCAAAAGGACTTGCCAAAATCAAATAATACTCAGTATATACAGGGAGGTATGTGTAATGAGAATTCAGTCGGGTGCGGTTGCCATGCAATCGGACAGAAATTATCATGCGGCGGTGAAGAAGGATACAGTGACAATAAATTCTTCGGGAAATCACGCCACAGTCTCAGTTTCTTCGCAGGTACAATACGCAGCGGAGCACAGCATGCAGTCTCAGCTTGGTCTTAGCTGGGGAGACGCTGCCGGAAATCAGATTATCTCTAATCAAAATCAGCAGGACGAAAAATCAAATAACAGTGCGAATGAGAAAAGTTTGACGGGCTCAGGTGCACAGGGAGCTGTCTATGCCGGAGCGGTGTCTCAGACACAGCAGAGCGGCGGAGCGAGGACAGTCAGCAGCGTATCTGAAATGAAGCTTCAGATTTTGAAAAGCCTTATTGATTTTCATTTCTTCCCATTCCTTTTATTGATTAAAATAACATATCCTTTCAGCAAGCACCAATTCCATACGCCTAATATGATAATAATAATCAGGATCAGCGCCTTTTTTAGATAAACAGGGAAAGGAATTGCAGTCGTACTCAAAAACACGCTAATCGCAGCGAGAATGGGTGGCATTACAAACAATGCAGCTTTATTGCTTTGTAAATTTTGCACTGTCTTATTGATTTTCATTTTCGCCTCTTTCAGTTTTTTCATACTCAT
>CASFUI010000008.1 GCA_949297565.1 uncultured Eubacteriales bacterium | reverse complement strand
TTCATCCATTCCCGGTAGCCGTCCTCCGCAAAATAAATTTGTTTTTTCTCCGTCATGAAACAGCCATCCCTTTACTTGCCAGAGTGCGCACCAGCTCGGACATCAGCTTTCCGTCCATATATTCCTCGGCTATCTGCTTCGCGACATCAGGGTAGCCGGTAATCATCGCATCCGCCTTCTGCTCGCAGACCAGACGCATATAAGCTTCTTCATCCACGGTCCACACATGCACTTTTTTCTTGTGACGCCTGCATTCCTCCCAAAATCCCGGATATTGTATATTGTAAAGCGCCGGGTGCAACGCGTCCGCCCCAACCACATAGGAAGCATAGCTCACCGGGTGAATGATTCCGTCGCAGTAAAGCATTCCCGTCTTTGCCTGCGCATTGATTTCTTTGATTTTCTGCAAGGTGTAATGATTGAAGGAGGAAAAGATGACACGCCCAAGCATACCCATTCGCTCCGTCAATTCTACAACGCGCTCCTCAATCTCCGGATAAAGCACAACTCCCGTCTTGATTTCCACATTCACGGTCAGTCCCGTGGGCTTTATCAACTCGTATACCTCCTCGAGCGTAGGTATCTGTGCCTTCTCGTACTCCGGGTGCGTGCGGTTATAGTTAAATTTGATTAATTTGGAATATGTAAAATCCTTCACCCAGCCCATTCCATCACTCACGCGCTCAAGCGTCTCATCATGAATCACGACAAGCTCTCCGTCCTTCGACATCTGGACGTCAAGCTCGATGCCGTCCGCGCCCTGCTCCACTGCCTTTTCAAAAGCGGCCATCGTATTTTCCGGCGCGTATCCGCTGGCGCCCCGATGTGCCCACACAAGTGTCTGCTTCATCTCTGCTTTCTCTTTCCTTCTTAATCTTATCTTCTTTTCCTGTTATATCCTAAAACAGTAATGTAAAATAGGCGGGTGGGTTCTTGTAAAATATAAGTAAAAAGAGAGCCGCACGGCAGCTCTCCAGAATTTAGCACTTCTTGGCTTATATTATTTACAAAAAAAGGAGCCTTCCGCTCCTTATCAATCAATCGGCAATTTACGAAATCGGACAGCCGCATCCAGCAGCTGCACAATCATCCTCAGTTCCTCGTCACTTAGATTTTCCAGCAAATATTCCACATGCTCTATTTCTGCTTTTCGCTCTCCGGAAGATGCTTCCTTTGTTATCGGTGTAAAAAGCTCTGCCAGACTAACCTGAAGCGCTCCCGAGATTTTTTGTAACGTATTTACCGTAGGGCTTTTCATACCTCGTTCAATATGACCGACAAAGGCGGGATTAATTCCGGCAGCAAGTGCAAGGCTCTCCTGACTCATTCCTTTCAGCGTCCGATAATATTTTATCTGCTCTCCGATTTGAACGCTCTTATTGTCCCGCATAAAATCCCCTGCCTTCCAAATGAAATACCATAGTCTCTTAAAATATGTACTTATAGTTAATATACTAAGGATTAATTCAGAATCACAAATCTCTATAGTAATAAAATTAAAATTATTATAGTAATTGAAAAGAGCCGGGACTTATGCTAAAATGATAACCGCAATATTGACTTTTATTCTTATTTAAAGAGGCAGCGCATGAATCGTCATACTACTGAACAGATAGGAGAACTTCTCGAAAAAATACGGATATTAGAAGAAAAAGTTTACCGCGACTCGCTCACTGGAAGCTATAATCGGCGATTTTACGATGAAATGCTGTTTTGTACCCAATGGCAACCTGCCATGTCCGGCCCCTGTGACGTTTATCATGGCAGACGTAAAAAAATTCAAGCTGATTAACGACACTTTCGGGCACCTTGCCGGCGATGAATGTCTGAAAAAAATTGCCGAGATTTTAGCTGACACTTTCAAAAAGGAGGATATTATCATACGCTACGGCGGAGATGAATTTCTGGTCATACAATGGAGCAACAATATCGAACAGACAGCTTTGTTTATCAATAATGTACGGCAACGCATCCGCTCGCTTCGTTTCTCCGGTTATCCCGGCCTTTGCCTCGATGTCAACATGGGATATGCCATTTCCGCTGCCCCTATTCAAAGCAAAGATGACTGCACCGCGCTTCTGAATGCTGCCGATACGCATATGTACCGTGAAAAAGCGCCCTGACTCTACGTCAGAGCGCCCGCTTCGCTGCTTTCTTTCTGTTCCTTTGTCTTTTTAGACGCATCAAACACATTATATGCGGTGGAAGCGCCGACTACC
>CASFUI010000007.1 GCA_949297565.1 uncultured Eubacteriales bacterium | reverse complement strand
TCTCCGCTGTAAGCCATGCCGCAGCCATAGATGCGTAATACCCCTGATTATAATTTCTCGCGAGAATCTCAAATATTTTGTCGGTATACCTGCCCTTAATCTCCTCTCCCTCCAAATCGCCGAGCTCTATCGCGCGCTTTCTTGTGATTTTACCGCCGTTGCAGTCAACTCTCAAATAATGGCTAAGAAGCAGTATGAGTGCCACTCTCACCTCAAATTCCTTTTCTGACGCGGCATATTTTTCTATAATTTCAAGAAATCTTTCTCTGTCAAGCTCACAGCTCTTAAATGACATACAGAAGCTGTCGCATATCGACCAGTTGTCCACAAGAGGAATGAACTTTTCCAGCCAGACGGCAGCCGCGTCTGCATCCCTGTCCTTAAAACAGCCATAGCCTACTATCATACCGCGCAGCATTTTCTCCTCAAAATAAATATCCTCTCCGCACATGCACTCCTGCCAGTTCCGCTGCTCTTTCACTGTTTCCTGAGCCATTTTCCTCAGATACGGCAGCCTCACGCCTATTATATTATCGCACCCCGGTATAAGCGAAGCCGAAAATTCCCCGTATTTTTTATCTGCCATTTCAAAAAGCTTTTTTCTTATCTGTTCGTTCATATGAAATCTCCCTATTCTTCTTGACTTTCACATCATTTAAACCGAAAATATATATGGCTGTTTGTGCCGAAGCGTCACAAACAGCTTCTATCGCAGAAGAAAAATCGCATTCGCGAATTTTTCTTCGCGTTCCTTCGCAATAAACCGCTTCGGAATGGAGGATTATTATGAAAACTGGAATTGTATTTGAGGGCGGAGCTTTCAGGACCGTATTCTCATGCGGCGTAATGGACGCCTTCCTGGAAAAAAACATCATGCCCGATTACATGATAGGCGTTTCAGCCGGAGCTGCGTACGGCGTATCCTACGCTTCAAAACAGCCTGGGCGCAATCTTAAAATTATACTCGACTACTGTCAGGACAAACGATATATGGGCATTGGAAATCTTCTTGACAGAAAAAACAGGTGCTTCTACGGACTGAAATTCGCATATGATACCATACCGAACAAGCTCGTACCTTATGACTATGATACTTTCAAAGCCTATCCCGGCGAGTTTTACGCTGTTGTGACAAATGTTGAGACGGGAGCCGCCGAATATATGGCATATGACCCTGACGACAGGGACAGCCTTGTGCTCAAAGCGACATGCGCTCTTCCTGTCTTGTTCCCTTATATTTATATCAACGGCGTACCGTATATGGACGGAGGCTTAAGCGACTCCATACCGTTTGAGAAGGCCTTTGCCGACGGCTGCGACCGCGTCGTAGTCGTTCTCACAAGAGAGGAGGGCTACCGCAAAAAGACGACAGCATCGACAAAAACACTTGCCCGCGCCTACCACCGTTATCCCAACATCGCAAAGGCTTTAGTCAGACAGGCCGGAGAATATAACCGCTGCCTTAAACGGCTTAAAAAACTCGAAAGAGAAGGCAAAGTTATTGTTATAAGACCTGAAAACACCGCCGGTTTCTCCAGACTTGAGCGAAACAAAGAAAAAATACTCACTCTTTATGATGACGGCTACGCTAAGGGAATCGCCTGCGCCGACAAGGTAAAGGCATTTTTCGGCGAGGTTTAAAAGGATACCCCGCCGCATCGTCCTCAACCGTCCATGAAATTACCCATCACAAAATCCTTAACTATACCTATTGCCTCTCTCACCATATAATTTACCGTGAGAACAGGATCGCTTGCCGCGGCGATGCCGTAAATATTTTTAAGTCCCTTTGCCGCAGCAAGTCTCTTTGCCCGAAAAACATGGAAGTTGCTTGTAACTATTCCAACCTTTGCCGACTTGTCTTCTATAAAACGGACACTGTATCTCATATTCTGCTCCGTGTCATACGACTGCGCCTCCATTATTATGCGTTCTTTATCCACTCCCCTGTCCGCAAGATAATTATACATAGCCTCGGCCTCAGATATATCCTCTCCATTTCCCTTTCCGCCTGAGACAATTACAACAGTATCAGGGTGTTTCAGGCAGTATTCCAGAGCTTTATCCAGTCTCTTTCTCAGTGATTTTGTCACTCTGCTTCCCCGTATCTGGCATCCCAGCACTATTATATAATCGCAGTCCTCCTCTGTATACGCGTTCATTTGAGAAATAACACAGGCCTCAAGAAAAACAAAAAGCGCCGTTCCAAGCGCCATGACGCACCAGAACGCTCTTACCGCCCATAACGGTAATGTGATAAATCCTTTGACCGCCGCAAATCTCACACCGAATATAACTGCAAAAAATACCCCCGCAATAAGCCATATAAAAATAAATGACGAGCCGACTCCTGCATATGATGCACAGACCGCATAATACGCAAAACAGGCGGCAGCAAATACCAACCAAATATAATACATAAATATCTCCATCTAATAAATATGAACAATAAATCTGTTTTTACAGCAGTATCGTAACATATTTTTATTGTGATTTCATCTTATTTGTTTTATAGTTAATAAAAGGGCGCGGATTATCCCTTTACATTGTGTATTTTTTCAAAAAACAACAGTTTAGCGAAAAAAATCACAATAATTTTTCACACACGGGCTTTGTGCCTCGCACACATGACACAAACCCGTTATTCACAAAAAACGTGTGCAGAAATGAGGATTATTATGTTTAAATACAACAAAGATGTCATTCCTACAGACTGCGAGCCGGGCGTTACAAGAAAAATTTTATGCTATTCCGACGAGCTTATGATGTGCGAAATAACTTTTAAAAAGGGTGCCAAAGGCAATTTCCACAAGCATGAGCATCTGCAGATTACTTACATCGCTAAGGGCAGCTTTGAGTTCACTATCGGAGGTGAGACAAAGATAGTAAATCAGGGCGACAGCGTATATATGCCTTCAAATGTCGAGCACGGCGTAACATGCCTTG
>CASFUI010000006.1 GCA_949297565.1 uncultured Eubacteriales bacterium | reverse complement strand
GGACCAAACGGACTGCTTCCGGCAAATCATCTCACACAGTCGCTTGTGGATAACGGAATAGAGGTGCGCAGATTTAAGACCGGTACACCTGCCAGAGTTGACAGGAGATCCATAGATTTCAGCAAGATGACAGAACAGTTCGGTGATGAAAAGGTAGTTCCGTTTTCATTTACAACTGACCCTGAAAGCGTGCAGAAGGAACAGATTTCATGCTGGCTCACATATACTAATGAGGAGACGCACAAAATTATCAGGGAAAATCTGGATCGCTCGCCGTTGTTTGCTGGTGTAATACACGGAACAGGACCGAGATATTGTCCTTCTATTGAGGATAAGGTTGTAAGATTTGCTGACAAGGAGAGACATCAGGTATTTATCGAGCCGGAAGGTTTATACACTAATGAGATGTATCTCGGAGGAATGTCAAGTTCTATGCCGGAAGATGTCCAGTACGCTATGTACAGGACTGTGCCGGGTCTTGAAAATGTAAAAATTGTGAGAAATGCTTATGCCATCGAATACGACTGTATAGATGCACTTCAGCTGAAATCTTCTCTTGAGTTTAAGAAAATAAGGGGACTTTTCGCCGGAGGACAGTTTAACGGAAGCTCAGGTTATGAGGAAGCTGCCGCTCAGGGAATTATTGCCGGAATAAATGCGGCTATGTATGTAAAGAATGAGGAGCCTTTGATTTTGGACCGTTCTGAGGCATATATAGGAGTACTGATTGACGACCTTGTAACAAAAGAATCGAGCGAGCCTTACAGAATGATGACATCGAGGGCAGAATACAGACTCATTTTAAGGCAGGATAACGCCGATTTGCGCCTTACTAAATACGGTCATCGAGTGGGACTTATTGATGATGAGAGAATGGCGAAGGTAATTGAGAAGGAACGCCTTATAAAAGAAGAGGTTGAGCGCGTAAAGTCGGTTAATATAGGAACAGGGGAAGAGGTTTTGAGACTTCTTGCACAATGCAAAAGCACTGAGTTAAAGACAGGTGTTACACTTGCAGAGCTTGTAAAACGTCCGGAGCTGTCTTATGATATTCTTGCGCCTATTGATAAGAACAGGCCTGTGCTTAGCGATGAGGTTGCCGAGCAGGTAAATATTAATCTGAAATATGAGGGTTATATTGAGAGACAGCTCAGGCAGGTTGAGCATTTTAAGAAGCTTGAGACAAAAATAATTCCTGATGCCATAGATTATAAGTCAATTAAAGGACTCAGAAACGAGGCAATGCAGAAGCTGGATAAGATGAGGCCTCGCTCCATAGGACAGGCTTCAAGAATATCAGGTGTTTCGCCTGCTGATATTTCGGTGCTTCTGGTATATATGGAGCAGTTTAGCCGCGCAAAGTCATCAGAATAGATTAAGGAGAAATCATTTGGAGAGAGAAAAGTTTGTAAATATATTGGAAAAAATTCATATTCATCTGAACAGTGAGCAGCTTGACCAGTTTGATACATATTATGAGCTTCTTGTAAAATGGAATAAGTTTATGAATCTTACCGGAATTACAGAATATGATGAGGTTTTGATTAAGCATTTTGTGGATAGTCTTGCTGTTTTTAATGCTGTTTGTGAATTATCAGCAAAGGATGAAGATATCCGCAAAAAGCTGAAATTTAACACTAATCTTTCTGTCGCGGATATTGGAACAGGTGCGGGATTTCCGGGTCTTCCGATAAAAATAGCGTTTCCTGATACAGAGGTATTGCTTCTTGATTCTTTAAATAAAAGAATAAATTTTCTCGATGAGGTTATAGGACAGCTTGGACTTGAAAAAATTGATACAGTTCACGCCAGAGCTGAGGACGGTGCAAGAAATATTCTTTACAGAGAGAAATATATGCTTGGAGTTTCGAGAGCAGTAGCAAATTTATCGACGCTTAGTGAGTATGTTCTGCCTTTTGTAGAAGTCGGAGGATATTTTGCTGCATATAAGTCAGGTGACATAGACGAAGAAATTAATTCTTCAAAAAAGGCGATTGAATTGCTTGGAGGGGAGATAACGCACATATATAGATTTAATCTGCCTGATACGGATTACAGGCGTTCGATTGTTTTTATAAAAAAGAAAAAGGCAACGCCGAAAAAATATCCAAGAAAATCAGGACTTCCGTCAAAGGAGCCTCTATGATAAAAATAAATAAAACGATGCATACTGACTGAAATGTACCCCCATTACTGGTTTTGTCCGGGAATGGGGGTACATTTCATTTGAAAGTGTATGACGTGTTATTTTTGATTTATTTATTTTATTGTGCAAGGCACCGATGTAAACAGCCTGATATTTTTTATAAAGCTGAGTGGCTGCTCAATCTGCGGATAGTATTTAGCTTTATCAATAGAGACAATCTCTATTGAAGGGTTTAATGTCTTGTATTCTTCAGCTGCAATGCATGCATCCTTGTCCTGTTTTCCTGTTATAATATAGATATTATTGTTGAGTTCAATGACGGCCTTTGCTGCTGAAGCAGTTAAATAATTACATTGGGTGCTTGTGAACAGATATTTTGCTGCTGAGCCCATAAGGTGAGCATTTTCATGGTATGCGTTAATTAAATTATCGTTTGCGTTTTTTCTGTTATATAAATATTTTGTTATAAAATCAGCTCTTATTTTTTCACGGCGCATACATATGTTGTAAATTAAAGTTCCGATTATAGGTGAGTTTAATAAAAAACGCCTTATTTCACTTTTTTTGTCAGGACTTTTCATGGCTTTTTTTATGTCCTGCGGATTGACAAGAATAATATTTCCGAACAGATACGGATTAATATATGCTGCCATAATTGTCATTGGAGCAGAGTTTCCATGTACAACAATATCTGTTTTTTTGTGCATAACATTTACTATAAAGTCCTGAATCATTTGTGTATACATGTATGCCGTGTAGGTGATGTTAGGCTTGTCGGAGTGACCGCAGCCCAGTAAATCAAGCGTGTATACTTCATGGTCTTTGCTGAGAATATTTACAATCTTATTCCAGTCATATGAGGAGCTGATTGACTGTAAATCATGGATTAAAAGCAGAGGAGAGCCTTTTCCTTTTACGGTATATGAAATATTTCCGAACTTCCACTCATATATTTTTTCTTCACTGTTTTCTGTAATATTTTTAGATACGGCAGATGAAAAAATTAATTTATTTATTATGTGTGCGGCAGAAAGTGTCATTGTTCCCAAAGCTGCTGCTATTCCGATTTTTTTCCATTTATTCATTCAGATATCCCCTTTTCTT
>CASFUI010000005.1 GCA_949297565.1 uncultured Eubacteriales bacterium | reverse complement strand
TATTGAAAAGGTTAAAAGCAAGGCTGTTTCAAAGGGAACAATTACAGAGGAACAGGCGGCAGTTATGACTGACAAGGATGTAATTGATTTGCTGTTTAAGCCAAGTTTTTCTACGGCAGACAAGGTCACTGATGTTTCGGGAAGAGGCGTTGGTCTTGATGTTGTCAAGTCAAAGATTGAAGCGCTCGGCGGCGACGTCGAAGTAAAGACTGCATATGGAGAGGGCAGCACCTTTATCATAAGACTTCCACTTACGCTTGCGATTATACAGGCGCTTATGGTTAAGCTCGGAGATGAGAAGTATGCCATTTCGCTCGGCTCAATACAGACTATTGAGGATATTCCTGTAAGCGATATAAAATATGTACATGCGAAGGAAGTTATACATTTGAGAGGAAATGTAATTCCTCTTATAAGACTCAGAGAACTTCTCGACGTGCCGGGAGAACAGCCTGAACAGGAAAATATTACTGTTGTAATTGTGAGCAAGGGTGATAAACAGGCAGGTCTTGTTGTAGATAGTCTTATTGGACAGATGGAAATTGTAATTAAGTCTTTAGGCAAGTATATCAATATCAATAAGATGATAAGCGGAGCTACCATTTTGGGCGATGGCTCAGTTGCGCTGATTATTGATGCCAATACACTTGTTTAATAAAGGTCTGGAAAGGTTAGGTGGCTATCTATGGAAGAAGTAAAGACAGTGGAAAAATTAACGGATAACGCTTCTGACGCGGTGCAGTATATTGTAGTAAGCATCGGAAATGAGCAGTACGGAATTAATATTCAGTATATTGACAATATTGTAAGAAATCAGCGCATTACAAGAGTTCCTAAGGCTCAGACATATTATAAAGGGGTAATTAATCTAAGAGGTGAAATTATTCCGGTTATGAGCATCCGCCTTAAGCTTGGGCTTGAGGATGATGAGTACACAGATAAGACAAGAATAATTATTATAAAGGTTGACGGCGCTACAATCGGTGTTATCGTGGATCAGGTAAAAGAAGTGGTTACTCTTGAAACCGATGATATTGAGAATGTGGCAAGAACAGAGTCTCTGGTTGCTTCCGGATATATAAACGGAATCGGCAAAAATAAGGGCGAGCTTATATCGCTGCTTGATATTGTTGCGCTGATTGAGGAGGGCTGATGTCAAAGATTAATCTTGATAAACTGGAGGATGCCCAGTTTGATGTTTTAAAGGAAATAGGAAATATCGGAGCGGGGAATGCGACAACGGCGCTGGCTACTATGCTGAGTATAAAGGTAGATATGTCAGTGCCTAATGTTGCACTGCTTCCGTTTGACAGAATTTCTGAGTTTATAGGCTCTGAGGAGCAGACAGTTGTAGGAATTCTTTTGGAGATTCAGGGGGATATTGACGGGATGATGATGTTTCTGTTTGATATGAAATCAGCTCATCATCTTGTTAATTCTCTTATGATGAGAGATATTCATGAAAATGAGGATTTGACAGATAATTTTTCTGAAATGGATATGTCTGCACTGAATGAAATAGGAAATATTGTTTCAGGATCATATTTATCGGCTTTGTCAGGGCTTACAGGTATGAAAATGGTATCGTCGGTGCCTGCGCTCTCGATTGATATGCTGGGTGCGCTCCTGAGCGTTCCGGCAATAGAGTTTGGTAAATATGGCGATAAGCTGTTAATGATTCAGTCGCAGTTTGGTGAGGATGATTTTGTTACGGGGTATTTTCTTCTTATTCCGGAACTTGAATCCTACGATAAAATATTATCTTCACTTGGCATGTGATGCAGCTGATGTGTAATTTTTAAAGGATTGGACAGTTTTAAGATGGGAAACATGATAAAGGTTGGAATGGCCGATTTAAAGGTATGTAAATGCCCTGATGCATTGACAACTTTGGGTCTGGGTTCTTGCGTAGGAGTGGCTTTATATGACCCTGTCACAAAAATCAGCGGATTGCTGCATTGCATGCTGCCGGACAGTACACAGATAAGAAATAATTCTAATCTGGCAAAGTTTGCGGATACGGGGATTGACGAGCTGATAAGGCAGATGACGGCTCTGGGGGCAAACCGTAGCAGACTTGTTGCAAAGATTGCAGGTGGCGCCCAGATGTTTGCAATGTCAAGCACGAATGACTCGTTAAGAGTCGGTGAGCGCAATGTAATAGCGGCAAAAGAAAAGTTAAAAGAGCATAAGATTCGTCTTCTCGCGGAGGATTGCGGATTAAATTACGGAAGAACAGTAGAATTTTATTCCGAGACAGGGGATTATGTCATAAAGTCTGTGGGAAAACCGGTTAAGACGATTTAGGGCTGCGGGGGTATAGCTTATGAAGAAGTTTCGTAATTTTCCGGCGATTATAACGCTTCTCGCTGGATTCATAACAAGCGTTGTAATGATTCTAAACAAATATACACTGGTGAAGTTTCTTTGGGTTTTGGTGCTTGTTATGGCTGGTTTTTACATAGCGGGACTGCTTATAAGAATTCTTTTAAACAGAGTGTTTAAGGATGAGGAGAAGCAGGAAGAGCAGAATGGTGAGAACGAAGCGGAAGATACACAGGAAAAAGGGAAAAAGGAAGGTCAGGATAGCGTAAAAGAGGACAGCGAAGGCAAAGAGGCTGAATAATAAATTTCGGGGGCTACGGTAATGGATGAGGCAAGCAGAGACGAGCTTTGGCAGAAGTATTCAAAGACACATGACGACAATTTAAGAGATGAACTTATTTTGGAGTATGCACAGCTTGTGAAGCTTGTAGCTGGACGACTGAGCATGTATCTTGGGTATAATGTCGAGTATGATGATTTGGTCGGATACGGAATATTTGGGCTTATAGATGCCATTGATAAATTTGACTACGGCAAGAATGTAAAATTTGAGACGTATGCCAGCCTGCGCATAAGAGGAGCAATTTTGGACCAGATCCGTAAAATGGACTGGATACCCCGCTCACTCAGGCAAAAACAAAAAAAGATTGATGCGGCAATGGCCCGCATAGAAGCACAGACAGGAAGAGCATCAACCGACGAGGAAATTGCAAAAGAACTCGGAATAACGGTTGAGGAGCTTATAAACTGGCAGGGACAGACCAAAATGTCAAATCTTGTTTCGCTTGACGAGTATACTGAAGAGGGAAGCGAAGCCGGGATAGAGGCTGTTGGCAACACAAGGTTTGAGTGTCCTGAGGATGCGGTGGAAAAAGAAGAACTTAAAAAGAAAATTGTCGAGGCACTTGATATGCTTACGGAGAAGGAGCGCAGTGTAGTTGTTCTTTATTATTACGAAGAGATGACATTAAAAGAGATAAGTCTTGTTCTTGAGGTGTCTGAATCGAGGGTTTCACAGCTTCACACTAAGGCGTTAAATAAAATGAGATTAAAGCTTGGGGACTATATAGGGCTTTTGGCGTAAAGCAATAAAAACAGGTCGAAAAGAGGGTAAATATGGGGAAGTGCAGCAAAGGCTATTTTCAGTTTGAAACAAGGCAGGACGGACTATATCTGACAGTTTATCCGCCTTCAGAGGGGGAGGCTCCCGCAGAGGCTGGGGAAGCGTTATTTTATATAGAAAAAAAGAATATTTACGGCTGCGACATAGCAGAGTTTAATGAGGCTTTTAAGAAGGGGGCTACGCGTCAGATTACGG
>CASFUI010000004.1 GCA_949297565.1 uncultured Eubacteriales bacterium | reverse complement strand
TGTTCTGTCACAAATATAGCTGACAGGAAATCAAGGCAGATGCTTCATAAGGCAAAAAAAATGAACCCGGATGCGGTTGTTGTAGCGGCTGGCTGTTATGTGAATGCCGACGCTAAGAAGGCTGCCGGGGACAGCGCGGTTGATATAGTGCTTGGAAATAACTGTAAAATTAATATAGCCGAAGCGCTCGATGCATATTACAGAGACAATAAAATGAACAGTATGCTTGCAGACATGGGAAAGAGTCAGGAGTATGAGGAGCTTAAGCTTGATGAGGTGGATACTCATACGAGAGCTTACATTAAAATACAGGACGGCTGCAATCAATTTTGTTCATACTGTATTATACCTTATACAAGAGGAAGAATAAGAAGCCGCGGTATTGAGGATATAGTTGACGAAGTTTCAAGACTGGTAAAGAAAGGTTTTAAAGAAGTTGTGCTCACGGGAATTCATCTGAGTTCTTATGGAGCTGACAGCGATGAGGGCTCGCTTCTTGATGTGATAATGAGGCTTGACAAAATAGAGGGACTTGAGCGCATACGTTTGGGCTCGCTGGAGCCGAGAATTATAACGGAAGAATTTGCGGGGACAATAGCGTCAAGCCGAAAGGTTTGTCCTCATTTTCATCTCTCGCTTCAGAGCGGTTGTGATACCGTTTTAAAGAGAATGAACAGAAAATATAATACACAGGAATATATTGAAAAATGTGAGCTGCTGAGAAAATATTTTGATAATCCGGCAATAACAACAGACGTAATTGTGGGATTTCCGCAGGAGACGGAGGAAGAGTTTAAAACAACACGCGATTTTCTTGAAAGGGTACATTTTTATGAGATGCACATTTTCAAATATTCAAGAAGAAAAGGAACTGTCGCAGACAAAATGGAGGGACAGGTTGACGAGAGCGTTAAGTCGCGCAGAAGCTCTGAGCTTTTAAAGCTTGAAAGGGATATGTCGAAGGCGTACAGAACAATGTTTGCGGGAAGCCGGGCTGATGTTCTTATCGAGGAGATAGAAAATATTGACGGAAAACAATATTTTGTGGGATTTACCCCGAATTACATACGCGTAAGAATCCCGTGTGAAGAGACAGCGGTACATGCTAAACAGGGAACACACGACGATTATCAGAGTTATGTAAACACTATTGTGAATGTCACGCTTACCGGGCTTACAGATAATGGTGTTGTAATGCAGGGAACGGTCCGGAATTAGGTTAAAATGATATCTGAAATTGAAATAATTTGAGATAAATTTAAAATCAATGTAAAATAAATTTAACACACAGAGAGCAAAGCCTGATAAATTGGGCTTTGCTCTTTTTTTAACGAAGTCGGATTATTTACTTAAGCTTTACAAATATTTAAGGAAAACATGATAGTAAATTTAACATAAGTTTATGTATATTATCAGTGTTGAAAGAAAAAACTCATAAAGAAAGAAGAGGAAGTAAAAATGAAAAAACAATTTGGCAAAAAAACAATTGCGGTAACAATGAGTGTTATGTGCATGGTTGGCTTGCTTACAGGATGCGGAAATAACGCAAGCAGCGCGGGCGGTGACGGCTCAGGTGACGCAAATCTTACAGGAAGCATTACAGCGGCGGGCTCTTCTGCATTAAAGCCGTTGGTTGACGATGCGGTTGACGCGTTTAACGAAAAATATCCTGATGTAAATATCACTGTTGACGCAGGCGGCTCAGGCGAGGGTCTTAAGCAGGTTTCAGAGGGAACAGTAGACATCGGTAACTCTGATGTTGAGGCTTCTGAGAAGCTTGACGCAGCAAAAGCAGCAGAGCTTGTAGACCACAGAGTCTGCGTTGTGACAATGGCTCCGATTGTAAATAAGGATGTTACAGAGAGCGGTGTTACAAATCTTACAAAGCAGCAGCTTACAGATATTTTCACAGGCAAGATTACAAACTGGAAGGAAGTAGGCGGAGCTGACGAAAATATCGTATTGATTACACGTCCTGAGTCATCAGGTACAAGAGCAACATTTAAGAAATATGCATTGGACGGAGCTGACGAGGCTTCAAACAAGTCAATGGAAACAGATGATTCAGGCGTACTTCTTCAGAATGTTAAGTCAACAAAGGGCGCTATCGGATATGTGGCTCTTTCTTACCTGGTAGATGAGACAGGCGTTGACACAATTTCAATAGACGGTGTAGAGCCTACTCTTGAAAATACATACAGCGGAAAATATCCGGTTTGGACTTATGAGCATATGTATACAAAGGGCACACCTGATGAGGTTACACAGAAATTCCTTGAATACATTATGTCAGGTGAGTACGGCGAGAAAATGGAAACCCTCGGCTACGGTGTATCTTCAAAGATGCAGGTAAAAGAGCACTGATAAGCATAGTTCCTATAAACCCCAAAAAATAAAATAATACGAAATAAGTATGAGGCGGGCATGGCGTTAAAATTTGCCCGCCTGCATATGCATGAAGAAATAGGAGCGAGATTATATGAATAGTAAAAAGGGCATGTTTGCCAAAGAATATCTGTGGCGTACAATCGTCACCATTTGCGGCCTTTTTGTAATTGTGCTTACATTGGTAATAGGCGCGTTTCTTGTATATAAAGGGTCGGGTACATTTCTGAAATTTAATCACACAATAGGCGAGTTTTTGTTTTCTGCGGACTGGGCGCCGATAGACAATATGGAAGGCGGCGGCTCTGTAGGAACACTTATTTTTATTGTAGGCTCTCTGAGCACCTGTGGATTGGGACTGCTCATAGCCACGCCGTTTGCTCTTGGCTCGGCAATATTTATGACGGAGATTTCCCCGAAATTCGGTGAGAAGTTCTACCGTCCTGTTATTCAGATTTTTGCAGGAATTCCTTCGGTTGTATACGGATGGGTAGGTCTCACGGTTTTAGTTCCCGCAATCAGAAATATATTCGACAGGCAGGTTGGGCACTCTATTCTTGCGGCAGGACTTGTCCTTGCGATTATGATTTTCCCTACGATTACAAGTGTGTCGGCTGACGCTATAAGGTCAGTTCCGAGAGAGTACAGAATGGGAGCATACGGTATGGGCTCGACACGCTGGCAGACAATTTATAAGATAGTTCTTCCGGCTTCTGCTTCGGGAATATTTTCCGCAATCATACTCGGACTTGCGAGGGCGTTCGGAGAAGCGCTTGCTGTAGCAATGGTTATAGGACAGACAACGGCGCTTCCTACAAGTATTTTTTCTACTACAAAATCACTTACAACAGAAATTACGGCTCAAATGGGAAATGCGATGGAAGGCGGGGAGACAAAAACCGCGCTTTGGACGCTGGCTCTTCTTCTGTTCCTGATTTCACTGCTGTTTATTTTCCTTATTCACTTTTTATCAAGGAAGAAGCCTGAGACATCGGGAAGAGCCGCTAAAAAATCAATAAGAGCAAAAATGGAGGCTGCCAATGAACAGAATTAATCGAGCAAAAAGAGCTGACCGCGTTATGACAATTATATTTTACTGCATAGCGGTATTCTTTTTTGTGCTGTTGGCGTCCTTTGCAGGATATGTCATTATAAAAGGATTTGCAGGCGCCAAGCTGTCTATGTTTAAATTTGCAAGACGCGGAAGTATAGGAAATCAGCTTTTTAACACAATTTATCTTGTATTTTTATCGCTGTTGATTACAGTACCAATCGGTGCGTTTGCCGGTATTTATCTTGCCAAATATTCTAAAGAGGGTATTGTCACAAAGTTTATAAGAATGTGTATTGAGACGCTCTCGTCTCTGCCTTCTATCGTTGTCGGACTTTTCGGATACCTTGTTTTTCTTGTAATAATGGGGCTGGATAAGAGTCTTATGGCGGGTGCGCTTTCAGTCTCTATCCTCACGCTTCCGCTTATCACTACCACGACAGAGGACGCGATAAGAGGGCTTCCGCCGGGATATTTTGAGGCCAGTATGGGACTCGGCTCAACAAGGTGGCAGGCAATTTTCCATGTGCTGCTTCCGGCTTGTCTTCCAAGAATTATGACCGGAATCATACTTGCCGCAGGACGCGGTTTCGGCGAGGCGGCCGTGCTTTTGTACACGACAGGCTCGGGAACAAATATCCGTTGGTCAAACTGGGATTTGTCATCTCCTACATGCCCGCTTAATCCTTTCCGTTCTGCTGAGACATTGTCTTTACAGATATGGGATCTGCAGGTCAACGGTCAGAATCAGGACCTTGCCAATCTTGCTTCTGCGGTGCTGCTGATACTTGTACTCGCATTCAGCATAGGTGCAAATGTTTTGAGTAATAGAATTAATAAGAAAAATTCGGGCGAAAAGGCTTAAATAATACTAAAATAAAAGTCGTGCGGAATAGCTGACAGGATGAAAGGAATATTTTTATGGAAAATAAGTTTGAAGTTCAGGAGCAGAATAAGTTTGAAATTAAAGATCTGAATTTGTATTACGGCGATTTTCATGCGCTTAAAAATGTAAACATGAATATAAAGAAAAATCAGATTACCGCATTTATTGGCCCGTCCGGCTGCGGGAAATCAACTTTCTTAAAAACGCTCAACAGAATGAATGACCTTGTGGAAAATGTAAAGATTGACGGGAATGTATATCTTGACGGACAGGATATTTTTGCCGATATGGATGCCATTACGTTAAGACACCGCGTAGGAATGGTGTTTCAGCAGCCAAATCCGTTTCCTAAGAGCGTATATGACAACATTGCGTACGGACCGCGTCTTTTTGGAGTTCATAAAAAAGCCGATTTGGATATTATTGTCGAGAAGTCTTTAAAGCAGGCAGCGATATGGGATGAGGTAAAGGACCGTCTTAAAAAGTCGGCTCTTGGACTGTCCGGAGGACAGCAGCAGCGTCTGTGTATAGCCAGAACTCTCGCTGTAGAGCCGGAGGTCATTTTAATGGATGAGCCTACATCCGCTCTTGACCCTATTTCTACATCAAGAATTGAAGACTTGGCGGTAGAGCTTAAAAATAAATATACTATTATCATGGTGACTCATAACATGCAGCAGGCTACAAGAATTTCGGATAATACTGCGTTTTTCCTGCTGGGTGAGATGATAGAGTACGGAAGCACAGAGCAGCTGTTCTCTATGCCTAAGAATAAAAAGACAGAAGATTACATAACAGGACGTTTCGGATGATATTGTGTGCGTCAGTTATCTGTATGCGGAAAATTTTAGTGCCACGTATGCACGGGAATGGAGATTAGTATGAGAAATAGATTTGATAAGCAGCTTTGCACTTTGAATGATGAGCTGATTGAAATGGGGAATATGATTGAGAGAGCTATTGAGACGGCTGTCAATGCGCTGGTAAATCAGGATGTGGAGCTTGCGAGGGAAGCGATAGAAGCTGACGGACCTATCGACCGTCAGGAGCGTGATATTGAAAACCTTTGCCTTAAGCTGCTTTTACAGCAGCAGCCGGTTGCAAGGGATTTGCGTCTTATTTCATCAGCTCTTAAAATGATTACAGATATGGAAAGAATCGGTGACCATGCCTCTGATATTTCCGAGATTACAATATTGATGGCAAATGAGCCGTATATTAAAAAGCTTGACCATATTCAGCAGATGGCTAAAAAGTCAATGGAGATGCTTAAGGGCAGTATAGAGGCATTTGTAAATAAAGATATGGACTTAGCAGAGCGTGTTATAAAGATGGACGATGATGTTGACGAACTGTTTAACACCGTAAAACAGGAATTAATCGGGATGATACATGAAAATGTAGATTCCGGAGAGCAGGCGGCTAATCTTTTAATGGTTGCAAAATATATGGAGAGAATAGGCGATCATGCAACAAATATATCGGAGTGGGTTATTTTTTCTATTACGGGTCATCATGAGGAGTAAGAGGAAGAGAATATGGCTCTGATATATATAGTCGAGGATGATAAGATGATTAGGGAGACGGAAAGTTTTGCCCTAAGAGGTGTCGGATACCGGACCGTAGAATGTTCATGTGCAGCTGAGTTTTACAGCCGTATGGAAGAACAGCTCCCCGACCTTATATTGCTGGACATAATACTTCCTGATGAGGATGGGCTGAGCATTCTTTCCAAAATTCGTCTTGAACAGGATACATGCCGTGTGCCTGTTATATTTGTAACAGGCAGAGTTACGGAACTTGATGTGGTTAAGGGGCTTGATATGGGCGCTGATGATTATATCACTAAACCGTTCGGTGTAATGGAGCTTATATCAAGAGTTAAGGCGCTTATTCGGCGTATCGGAGTGATAGACCAAAACAGATATTTAATATCAGGTCAGATATATCTTGATGATGAAAGGCATACCGCCTACGTGAACAAAAAGCATGTGGAACTCACCTACAAGGAATATGAGCTTTTGCGGTATCTTATGGTAAATAAGGGAATTGTTTTGTCAAGGGACAGTATAATGGAAAAAATATGGAGCTGTAATTATGATGCCTCATCAAGAACGCTTGACGCGCATATAAAATCTCTGCGCAAAAAGCTTGGTGCAGAAGGAAGCTGCATAAAAACGGTAAGAAATGTAGGATATTTTTTAGACGGAGAGTAAGCCTGAAATCAACTGAATATCCGGATGCATTATGTAATTTAAGGCTGCCGGGCTGCAAAATATTTAAAGCATATTATATTGATGTTTAATCAATCTGTATGCTTGGGTAAAATTTTGCGGTACGGCAGTCTTTTTTGCAGGCTTCAATATAGCGTGCGTGTTATTGAAAAATAAACACACTTTTGTTAAAATAATCATCAAATATGTGTATAAAGACTGTAAAATGACAGGGGCCCCGCCAGTACGGCAGAGGTCTCAAAAGGAGGGTGTATATAATGAAGAGACCCAAAATCAAAATCACTTTAGTAGATCAAAAGGGCGAAAAGTGCTGTCACAGAGGTCATAAAATCGGAGACACATTTGACTTTGATACAGAAAGAGGAAAAATATGTCCTATGGTTATGCATGTGGCATTTCCATATATAGATATTCTTCGTTACGGAGGCAGCGTTCCGGGAAATGAGCCGGGCACTGCTGTATTTTGCTGTCCTGATGCGGATACAATCAACGTGTTTAAAATTGAAATATATGAATAGCTGAACAGACAATTACCGGATTTGTTTCCGAAAATAGTATTTGTAAGGGGAAGATAAATGGTTTCGATAGAAAATATATTGAGAGAGGCGGTATCATATGATGGCGCTGATATAAAAAGAATTAATCATTTTCTTAAGGTTTACGCGTTTGCAAAGATGATAGGAGAGGGGGAAGGCCTGTCAAGCCGTGAGCAGTATATATTAGAAGCCGCTGCTGTACTGCACGACATAGGAATTCATGAGAGTGAGCGCAAATACTCAAGTTCTGCCGGAAAGTATCAGGAGATAGAAGGACCTGAGGTTGCAAGAAATATTTTGGAGTCATTACAAGCGGATAATGATGTGATTGACAGAGTGTGTTATTTGATTGGACATCACCATACATACAATCAGGTGGACGGTTTGGATTATCAAATTCTGATAGAGGCTGATTTTTTTGTGAATGCTAACGAGGACAATATGAGCCATGAAGCTGTGAGAAAGGTGTATGAACAAATTTTCAAGACAGAAACAGGAAAAATGCTTTTTGAAAAAATATATTTATGCGGAAACAGCATTCAAAAAGCTGAAAAATAAAATCTCAAAAAAGTTGCAAAAAAGTTAAAAAAGTTGTTGACAAGCCGTAAAGCGGGTGCTATTATATACAAGTCGCCGCGAGCGACACAATAAAAGAAACGCCTTAAAAGCCTTGACACATGGGCATTTAAGACGG
>CASFUI010000003.1 GCA_949297565.1 uncultured Eubacteriales bacterium | reverse complement strand
TTTTAATAATTCTTCTTTTTCACTGTTCTTCAGCAGTGGAAGGGCGGCAGTGTTGACGCCGCATATTTCAACTTTATACCCAGCCAATTTGCTCCTCCTTTATCATTTAAAAATGTATTTCATAAATACATGATTGCCGAAGAAAGAGCGTTTAATACTGTAAACAATATCCATTTTTGTGTTGACCGAAAATGCGATATTACTTATAATAAATATATTCTCGCGTTTGATAAATCAGGAGGTAATAATTGTGAAGTGTCCGTATTGCGGAAAAGAAAATACAAAGGTTATAGATTCCAGACCAACTGACGACAGCTCGATAAGAAGACGGCGTCAGTGTGATAACTGCGGAAAACGTTTTACAACCTACGAAAAAGTTGAAATGATGCCTATTATTGTGATTAAAAAGGATGAAAACAGAGAACCATATGACAGGGAAAAGATTGTTTCCGGTATTGTGCGTTCATGCCATAAAAGGCCTGTTTCGCTCTCTCAGATTAATCACATGGTTGACGAGATTGAGACACAGATTTTTAATTCAGGTGAAAAGGAAATTCCGACTACTACAATAGGAATGATAGTAATGGATAAATTAAAAAAGCTCGATGAGGTTGCATATGTGCGCTTTGCATCAGTCTACCGTGAATTTAAGGATGTAAATACATTTCTTGAAGAGATTAACAAGATTTTAAAGTAACAGCGAGGAATGCAATGCTTAAGTGTTTTTATCCGAGCCGATATTATGAGTCGGCGTATGATATTGAATATGAAAAGCTTTATGGTGATGGCTTCCGCGGCATTATATTTGATGTCGACAATACGCTTGTAGAGCATGGAGCGCCTGTAACTGACAGGGCCAGAGAACTGTTTTCTTCTCTCCACAAAATGGGTTATGAGACATGCATTATTTCCAATAACAGCGAGGCGAGGGTCAAGCCGCTTGCTGATATTGTAGGATCTAAATATGTCAGCAGGGCCGGTAAGCCGTCTCCTGTGAATTATATTAAGGCAGTAGAAATTATGAAGTGCAGCCGGGATACCGTGTTTTTTGTGGGAGACCAGATTTTTACCGACGTGTGGGGAGCCAACCGCGCCGGAATAAAGAGCTTTCTCGTAAAGCCTGTTGACAGGCACGAGGAGATACAGATTGTGCTCAAAAGGTATCTGGAACGAATTGTGTTGTATTTTTACAGAAAAAGCTTAGATAAAGAAGGAAAATATAATGAAAACGATTGACGGAACGACAATGGTGTGCGGACTGATCGGAAATCCGGTCGCACATTCCATATCTCCGCTTATACATAACCGGCTGGCGGAGATTAGAAATGATAATCTTGTGTATACGACTTTCTGTGTGGATTCAGACAGAGTGAGCGAGGCGGTGAAAGGCGCATATGCTCTTGGTATTCTCGGACTTAATGTTACAGTTCCGCACAAGCAGACTGTAATGGCTGCGCTTGTGGAGACGGATCCTCTTGCAGAGGCTATTGGGGCGGTAAATACTCTGGTACGCACAGACGGCGGATACAAGGGGTATAATACTGATATTCTGGGACTCGACAGAGAACTGTCTGACGCCGGACTTTCTCTCGCGGGAAAGACCGTCGTGCTGCTGGGAGCAGGAGGAGCCGCGAGAGCTATCGCCTTTTTGTGCGCAAAGAGGGGCGCGGCTAAGATTATGATTATGAACAGAACGCTCGAGAGAGCGCAGGGAATAGCCGAGGCTGTCAATAATTATTTTAATTCTGATACGGCTTGTGCAAAGCCTCTTGCTGATTGCGGCAAGCTCGACGAAAGCGATTATATTGTTATACAGACAACCAGCGTAGGTCTTCATCCTCATGACGATGAGGCTCCTGTAACGGACGAAAGCTTTTATGAAAAAGCCGCAGCAGGGGTTGACATAATTTATAATCCTGCCAGAACCAGGTTTATGAAGCTTATGCAGCAGCATGGAAAGCCGGCTTTTAACGGGCTTAAAATGCTTTTGTATCAGGGAATTGCCGCGTATGAGCTGTGGAACGGCTGTGAGATTTCGCGTGATACCGCTCAGCTTATCTATGACGATATGAAGCAGGCTTTGGGAATTGTTGAGTGAGGAGTGTCGTAAGCTGTGGATAAATTGGACAATATTATATTAATTGGATTTATGGGAAGCGGAAAGACAACGTTCGGAAAATGGATTGCGAAAAATCACGGCAGGAATTTTTATGATACTGATGAGTTGATTGAGAGCTCTCAGTCACGAAGCATATCTGATATTTTTGCGGAAAACGGAGAAGAGTATTTCAGAGAGCTTGAGACAGATACCGTAAGGCGTATGCTGGATGATAAGGTTAGCGGCGGAGTTATTTCGGTAGGCGGCGGACTTCCTCTGCGCGCTGAGAACAGACGGCTGTTAAAGAGGCTTGGTACTGTTGTGTATTTGAAGGCAGATGTGGCGGAGCTTGTAAAAAGGCTTGAAAAGGATAACACAAGACCTCTTCTTGCAGGAGGTAGTCTTGAGGAAAAGATTAACAGGCTTATCTCCGAGAGAAGTGAATTTTATGAGGAGGCCGCCGATTTGGAGGTTGACACTTCTGCGGGGGCTGAGACGGTCGCGAAAGTCTTGGGAGTTTCTGCTTCGGACTCAAAGGCTTACGCTGCTGAAATCAAGGAGCATTCGTTCAAAAGCATGTATGAGAAGATTATAAGTGAGACAGGGCGGGAGCTGAAAAGGAGGTTGTAGGCGAAAATGAAGAAGCTGCTTGTTATTAACGGACCTAATATTAATTTTGTGGGGATAAGAGAAAAAGGAATTTACGGAAGTGAAAATTATGAGACGCTTGTCTCTATGATTGAAAATAAAGCTAAGGAGCTTGGCGTTGAGGTCGAAGTATTTCAGAATAATTCAGAGGGGGCGGTTATAGACAGGATACAGCAGGCTTATTTTGAAAACGTAGACGGAATTGTTATTAATCCGGGAGCATTTACGCATTACAGCTATGCGGTGCGCGATGCGCTGGCGTCAGTGGAGGCAATTCCCAAGATTGAGGTGCATATATCGAATGTACACAAGCGAGAGGAGTTCAGGCATGTATCGGTTACGGCGCCTGTATGTACGGGACAGGTGGTAGGGCTTGGTCTCAAGGGATATCTTTATGCAATGGAAGCTCTGGCTGATATGCAGTCATAGGTGCTTTTTTGGCGGACGTGGGAGTGCTGTTTCAGGCATGTTCAAAAAAACAGTTGCCAAACATTGATATTTATTATAAAATATTATAAGTTATTGATAATTTAGGAGGTATACCAAAGAATGGTAAGCGCAGGAGATTTTAAGAACGGTATTACAGTTCAGATGGATAACGGTATCTGGCAGATTATTGAGTTCCAGCATGTTAAGCCTGGAAAGGGTGCTGCTTTTGTTAGAACGAAGATGAAAAATATTGTGAGCGGCGGCGTTGTGGAGAAGACTTTCAGACCTACAGAAAAGCTTGAACTTGCTCACATTGATAGAAAAGATTTTCAGTATTTATATTCAGACGGAGACCTTTACAACTTTATGGATACAGAGACATTCGAGCAGATTGCTCTCGCTAAGGAAGATGTCGGCGATTCATTAAAGTTCGTAAAGGAGAATGAGATAGTTAAGCTTTGTTCTCATCAGGGCAAGGTATTTGCTATTGAGCCGCCTCTTTTCGTTGAGCTCCAGATTACAGAGTCAGAGCCTGGCATTAAGGGCGATACAGCCACAGGCGCCACAAAGCCGGCTATTCTTGAGACAGGCGCAAAGATTATGGTGCCTCTTTTCGTAAATCAGGGCGATACAATCAAGATTGACACGCGTACGGGAGAGTATCTCTCAAGAGTTTAAATTTAAAGAATTTGAAGGTTGCAGGGATTTGCAGAAAGCCGCATAAATGCGGGGATTTGCAGGTCCCTTATTTTTTATAAATATGTTTAATTATAGAGCGGTAAGGAACACGTAAGGAACGCGTAAGGAACAAAATTAATATTCTAATTTGTTCAGTTCTCTAAACTCTTCTTCTAATGAAATATGGGTATATACTCTTGCAGTTGTTCCATTTGCGGCATGACCTATTATCTTTTTCACTATTAAATCATCCATACCGAGAATATGTGCCTGCGTAACAAAAGTGTGTCTTGTATCATGTAAACGGTGAACGGCTTCAAAATGTGTATTAAGTTTTTTAAGTTCTCTTGAAACAAAATTGTTGTACATGACTCTTGAGCCGTTAGGCTTAACGATTAATGCGTCCTTGCTGCGTTCATAAAATTGGTTTATCAAAGGAAGTATTTTTTTATGTATTGGAACGTATCTTACAGACGTATTGTTTTTCGCAAGCTCTTTTGGGATAAACAATGTCTTGGCGTCTGGGTCATAATTGCTGCGTTTATTTTTAAGAAGCTCATTTACACGCATTCCAGTATAGAGGAGTATTAGGAGTATCTGAGCGTCATAGTTGTCTGATATGCTCCATAGATAATCGATTTCTTTTTTACTGAATAATATACGGTCGAATGTAGCCTCGGAGCGTTCGATAGTGATATAGTCAGCGTAATTCTTAGACACAATGTCATTTTCCATGCAGTAGTTAAACACTCCGTTCATTACAATTTTCATGTTATCCTTTGTTGCGGAACTTTTATCACACTTATCTATGGCATATTGCAGCTGTGCTGTTTTGATTTTTGAAATAGGCTCGTCTTTGAGACATGAACAATATTTGTACGCAGTTTCATAGCTCTTCATAGTTTTTTCGCTAATCTTTTCAAATTTATGTTTTTTCCATATCTCATATATTTCCCCAAATGTAACTGAACGGGTGTCAATGTTGTATGGATTTAAGTTGTAATTTGCCAGAGCAGCTTCAGCCTCTTCGAAAGTTTTAAATGTTCCGATAGATTTTTGTATCTGTTTATTTTTCATCTGCTCAGGTATCCATTGAGTTCCGGTTGTAATAAGAACACAATACGGCTTCCTTCGATTGCCTGACAGTTTCTTAATTGAGCCTGTTCCGTTGGCACGTTTGAACGAGCGATGCTGTCCTTTAGTTTTAGGTTTTCGTCCTCTCGCCATATTAATCATCCTCCTTTTTGTGAAATTTGGGCGCAAAAGTAGCGCCTGCTTGCATAAGTGGCGCTGTTGGTGATATAATATGGCTTGTCGAAGGCGATATTATATCGTAAGCACTGCTTATGTAAGTATCGGTTAAATGCCTCTTGTGTTACCAGCACAGGGGGCGTTTATTAT
>CASFUI010000002.1 GCA_949297565.1 uncultured Eubacteriales bacterium | reverse complement strand
TTCTCATCTGCCATCAGAGCTATTTGCTTTCGCTCAGAAACAAATAGCCAGCCATGCTTTGCATGGCTTGTGAAATAATAAGCTATCAAGCTTATTTTTCACACTATTTCCATTCCCGCAGGCGGAAAACTCTGCTACTTATTCCTGTTAAATTTAATTTTAATCTCACGTTTAATCATATAAGGCAGAATTTTCTTCAGCTTATCCTCAGACTTTGTCATGCGGCTCGCCTCAGGCAAGTCTCTTGAGAGATGAATTGCATCAAACTCACACTTTGTTGTACACAGACCGCAGCCTATGCATTTGTTAGGGTCGACAATAGTAGCTCCGCAGCCCAGGCATCTCGCAGCCTCGGTCTTTAACTGCTCCTCAGTGAAAATCTCCCTCAAATCACGGAAGGTTGACGCAGCATTGCCTGCCTTTCTGCCTGGTCTCTGCCTCTTGGCATTGTCGTATTCCTCAATATCCAGATTGTTTTTGTCAAGCTCTATAAAATGCCTTAAATCTCTTGCAAGCGTCAGACTGTGCCCCTTGTGTACAAATCTGTGAATTGAAACACAACCCTCTTTTCCTGCCGCAATCGCGTCAATCGCAAATTTAGGTCCCGTGTAAACATCACCGCCCACAAATATATCCGGCTCAGACGTCTGATATGTAACCGGGTCAGCCTTTGCTGTTTTATTTGAGTTAAGTTCAACATTTGTTCCATCAAGCAGATTGCCCCAGATAACGGACTGACCTATTGACAAAAGCACGTTGCTGCACGATACGGTAATAGTGTCATTCTCATCGTAGACAGGCGCAAACCTTCCGTCACTGCCAAATACTGAAACACATTTTTTAAATACAACGCCTGTTACATGACCGTCCTCGGTTAAAATTTCCTTTGGTCCCCAGCCGTTTTGAATATCAATATTTTCCTCAAGCGCCTCCTCAATCTCATCCTTAGCCGCCGGCATCTCTTCCCGCTTTTCAAGACAAAACATTGTCACGGATGAAGAGCCGGCTCTGAGCGCTGTTCTTGCAACGTCCGCGGCAACATTTCCTCCTCCTATGACAACCGTTTTTCCTTTCAGCTTCATACTCTCCTCATCACGGTTTACCTGCCTCAGAAAATCTATACCGCTCATGACTCCCCTGGCGTCCTCCCCCGGAACACCCGGCTTTCTTCCGCCCTGCGCCCCGATTGCGACATAAAACGCTTTATACCCCTCATCTCGCAGCTTCTGTATTGTAGTGTCCTTTCCAACCTCGACACCGAATTTAAACTCGATTCCCATAGCCTCAAGAACTGAAATCTCAGCGGCAATCACATCCTTTTCAAGACGGAAAGAAGGTATTCCGTATAGAAGCATGCCTCCGGCTCTCTTCTCTTTTTCAAAAACCGTAACCGGATAACCCTTGCACCTTAAATAATAGGCAGCCGACATTCCCGCCGGTCCCGCGCCTATCACGGCAATGCGCTCCTCAAACTGCTTTCCCTCATGATTTTCAGTCTTTGGAATGTATCTTTCCGACTCGTTGAGTTCTTTTGCCGCTATGAACTTTTTAATCTCATCTATGGCAATAGGCTCATCGACAGTTCCCCTTGTACATGCATCCTCGCACCTTCTGTTGCATACAGCACCGCAGACGGCAGGGAAAGGATTTTCATTCTTTATAAGTTTTAACGCCTCCATGTATCTTCCCTGTGACGCCATTTTTATGTACCCCTGCACAGGAAGGTGTGCCGGACATGCCGTTTTGCACGGTGACGTCCCGGTATCATAACAGTTAATCTTTGCGCTGTCCCTGTAGTTTAAATCCCACTTTTCTCTGCCCCACTTTACCTTATCCGGAAGCTCTGCCTGCGGATAAACCACAGGCCCCTCTTTTGTGCAAAGCTTCTGCCCCAGCTTAGCCGCACCTGTCGGACAGAACTCAACACATCTGCCGCACGCAACACACTTGTCAGGAGTCACGCTGGCACGGTATGCGGAGCGCGATAAATTAGGCGTATTAAAAAGCTGCGAAGTACGCAGCGCGTTGCACACACCCGGTGCGCAGTTGCAGATTGCAAATATCTTCTCCTCACCGTCAATATTTGTAATCTGGTGTACAAAACCATTGTCTTCAGCTCTCTGAAGAATTTCCATAACCTCATCAATTTCTATATAGCGTCCTTTTCCGGTCTCTACAAGATAGTCTGCCATATCGCCGACACCGATACAGGGTTCTCCCTCTATCTCTCCGGTTCCCTCGCCCCGGATTCTCTGCTGGCGTCTGCATGAACAGGCTCCGACCGCATATTTGTTCTCATATTTTTTTAACCAGTAGGAGATATGCTCCACGCTCACCGACTTCTGTTCCGCCGGAATTGCCTGCTCAACCGGAATTACATGCATACCTATTCCGGCACCTCCCGGCGGCACCATAGGAGTAATCTTCTCAAGCGGAAGTCTTGACATATTTTCAAAGAAATCCGCAAGCTCCGGATGTTCCTCCACCTGCTTTTCGTTCATCATCATAAATTCCGCGCAGCCGGGAACAAACATAGGAAGTACATACTGCTTTACTCGCTCTTTGTTCTCCCAGTTGTACTCTATTAATCCTACAACGCTCATCTCACGCAAAAGCTCTTCTGTGCGCTCAAGACTCTTTCCGCACTTTTTGGCAATCTGCTCCGCTGTTGCCGGAACACGTACCTTCATCGACAATGCAACCTCTGCCATCTCGTCAGTGACAACCCCAGCAAGCCCCCAGTACTCAGGGTCATCAACAGTAACCTTAACGCCGATTCTGTCTGTAATCTTCTGACCAAGCTTAAGAATCAGCTCTCTTTCTTTCGCCATAAAACACCTCCGTTTCTATACGAAATTGTTTTTATTATTATACAATTTTATTGTTAAAAAATCAACAAAGTCCCGGTAATTTTGTGTTGATTAGTAAATCTGCACAAAATCACCGGGATCTTAGTTCTTAATACTCTATGAGATGTTTTTATTTGAGATAATTATAAAATTATAGCTCTCCAAAGTCCGAATATACGTTACAAGTCTGTTGTAAAGCGGCTCCGCCTTCTCCCCGAAGCTTTCCTTTACAATAACCGCTATATCATAGACTGTTCTCTTTCCGTCCATAAGCGGCCATATAAAATTGCCCATCTCATCGAGATGAATTTGGGAAACCTTCGGCTTTTTAAACAAAAACTGTGCAATCCTGTTAAACGCGCCTCTGTTCTCGACAAAAATTGTAATCTCCTGATTTTTTCCTGTCTCGAAGCGATACTTTTCATTGTGAACAGGTATATAATCGAGATAATTTTCGGATTTTTTTTGTTTCTTTTTACTTGGCATCTGTCTTTTTCTTACTCCAAACCGCAAATTTTAATATGCACAACACCATTATAACCATGAGCACCAAAGAACCGATAACTCCAGTATTGACATGCTCAGACAAATCTATAACATCATTAAACTTAGCTACGGCAACCACTGCAAGAATAATACCTACAAGCCCTTCGCCGGCGATAAGACCGGAGCAGAACAAAATACCGCTGTTTGCCTCGCTGTCTTTGTCCTTGTCATTTGCCTTTTTGCGGTCAACAAACCAGCGTATAATACCGCCGATCATAATTGTAGATGAAAGCTCAAGCGGCAGGTAAAGTCCGATTGCCACAGGAAGCACAGGAATTCTCAAAATCTCAATGATAACAGCGATAAATACACCGATAAACACAAGAGCCCACGGAAGATTTCCGTCCATTACGCCCTCTGTAATCATACGCATCAGTGTAGCCTGAGGCGCTGAGAGGTCTGTTGTGCCAAATCCCCATGCAGTGTTCAGAAGAATGAGAACTCCTCCTATTGTAAATGCTGCCGCAACCACACCTATAAGCTCTCCAATCTGCTGTTTCTTAGGCGTAGCGCCGAGAATATAACCTGTCTTTAAATCCTGTGATGTATCTCCTGCAATCGCAGCAACTATACATATTACAGAGGCAATTCCGATTGCTCCCGTCATTCCGTGAACGCCCGTATCGCCGGAAATCTTAAGCACAAGCGTAGAAAATAAAAGAGTAGCGATTGCCATTCCGGATACCGGATTGTTGCTGCTTCCGACAAGACCAACCATTCTCGATGAAACTGTCGCAAAGAAGAATCCGAACACAACAATCAGCAAAGCCCCCAGCGGAGATACAGGAATCTCAGGCAGAAGCCAGATTGCGATTGTAATCACAAGAATAGCTATACCGATAAATCTCATATCAAGATTTTTGTTTGTTCTGAGCTCAGTACTGCCGCTGCCTCCCTTTATGCCCTTTATGGCGTCCCTGAAGGTAGTCACAATAAGAGGCATAGACTTAATCAGGCTTATAATACCGCCTGCCGCCACCGCGCCGGCGCCGATATATTTTATGTAATTAGACCAAATTACACTGGCTCCGCCTTCAGCGTAAAGATTAGCAATAGTATCTGTTCCCGGATAAAGTATTGTATTGCCGCCGAAAGTAATAATCGCAGGGATTAAAACAAACCAGCCGATAAGACCTCCGGCAAACATAAATGAAGAAATTTTAATTCCGCATATATAGCCAACGCTCAAAAGCGCCGGATATACCTGTGCAGAAAATTCCGTCTTAAACGCCTTTATAGGAGCTGTTATTACTCCCGGAACTATCTTAAGCCCGTCCACCACAAACTTAAACAGAGCTGAAAGCCCCATTCCGGCAAATACCATCTTAGCGCTTGTCCCGCCCTCTTCTCCGGCGAGAAGTACCTCGGCGCATGCCGTTCCCTCAGGATAAGGAAGCACTCCGTGCTCTTTTACAATCAGCGCATTTCTCAAAGGAACCATAAACAATACGCCAAGCACGCCGCCAAACAGCGCAATCAGCGTAATGGCAATAAGACTCGGAGTCTCTGTCATTCCGTCCTTTGCCCACAAAAACAATACAGGCAGGGTAAAAATAGCACCCGCTGCCAGCGACTCACCCGCAGAGCCGATAGTCTGCACCATATTGCTCTCCAGAACAGAGTCCTTTTTCAACAGAACTCTGATAACACCCATAGAAATTACTGCCGCAGGAATTGAGGCAGACACGGTCATACCTACACGCAGACCGAGATATGCATTAGCCGCTCCAAATATAACGGCAAGAATAACGCCCATCACAACTGAAGTTACGGTAAATTCAGGCGTAATCTTTTCAGCCGGTATATACGGCTTAAATTCTTTTTTCTCCATTAATAAACCTCCATAAAACTGTTTCGCGAATATAATAACATAATTTTTATTATAAAGAAAGAGGTATCATTTACCTGCCCCGCATTGATTTATATACCGTTTCCGTGATAAAATCTATTTACTATAAACAGAAAGGGCGGGAACTGTTTGAAAACTGCAAATTACTCTCTGAAATATATTTGTCAGAAGCCGTATCTGCTTCCATTCGGTCAGGCGGCGGCAGATTTGAAAAAAGGCATTGAGCTTAACGAGACAGGCGTCTTTTTGTGGAATTGTCTGAGAGAGACTGACAATGAACATAAGCTGCTGTCCATGATGTGCGATAAATACATGCCTGAAAATAAAACCGAAATTAATACGCTTAAAAGCGATTTGACCCGATTTCTCAATGAGCTGAAAGCATTTCATATCTTTGAGCGCGAGGAGGACGTTATGACGCTTCCTCCTAATTATGTCACAAAACATATCAGCATTGCCGGAATTAACATCTGCTTTCACACAGAGCCCGTAATATTTCCCGAAGAATTTAAAGCTTTTGAGACAAATGAAACTCAAAATCCTGACATAACAATAAATATCACTCATTTTATCCCGGCGTACCACAGGTCGGGAAAGGTAATTCTTCGCAGCGACGAATTAATTCTTATGGAGGACGACTATTTTTATATCTGCGCTTATACCGGATCAGCACAGCCCATGGAATGGCATATGTCAAAGGACGGCAGCAGGTGCGTCATATATTACAAAAAAAACAATCAATCTCCCGAATTTCAGCACATAAATGCAAAAACAGAAAGTTCCGGCTTTAAGCCCGAGTCAGGCGGCTTTATTTTTCACGCCGTGAGAATGATTTTTCTTTTTACTGCCCAGAAGAGAGGACTCTTTGCATTACACTCGGCGTCGGTTTTGTACGGAGGCAAGGCCTGGCTTTTTTCCGGACATTCAGGCGCCGGAAAATCGACACACACAAGGTTATGGCAGGATACGTTTAATACTCCTGTTATCAACGGAGACTTAAATCTTATAGGAACTGACAAAAACGAGCTTTACGCTGCCGGAATTCCGTGGTGCGGAACATCAGGTATTTTTACCGAAAATACGTATCCTGTCGGCGGAATAATAATGATAAAACAGAGCAGCCGGGATTCTGTCTCAAAATTAAGCGGCGAAAAAGCTGCGCTTAAAATAATGCAGCGCATGATTTCACCGTGCTGGACGGATAAAATGCTTGATTTAAATATTTCAGCCTCACAGCTTATAACCCGAAAAATACCCGTTTTTGAACTGAACTGCACCAAAAATCCTGCTGCCGCATATATAATGAAGGAAGCGATAGACAGACTATGAATATTGTAAAACATACCGCAAAAAAAATTAAAGAGGGCATGTTAAAAGACATGGCACGGCAGACGCGCTGGATTTACGGGTACGCCCGCCGCTACTGGAAATCAATGATTTTTTATACGATTTCAGGACTGACCGGTACTGCCGTAGGACTTGCCGCAAGCGTCATCTCAAAGGACCTCGTCGATATTATCACCGGGCATCACACAGGGGAGCTCATAAAAACCTTCTGCATGATGATAGGCTTTAATTTAGGCAGTCAGGCAATATCTCTTTTTACCTCCTATCTCTCAAACTGGATAAGCATAAGGGTAGACAATGAAATCAAGGCTGACATCTACGAAAAAATGCTGTCGACAGACTGGGAGGCAATAACGCAGTATCACACAGGAGACTTGCTCGTACGCTGGAGCACTGACGCCTCAAATATCTCCGAGGGAGTTTTAAGCTTTATTCCAAATCTCATAATATATCTTTTTAAATTTATTATGGCTCTGTCAATAGTAATCTACCACGACGCCACCTTTGCCGTATTCGCTCTTATCGGAATGCCTGTGAGCGCAATAATGTCAAGAACTCTTATGAGACGCATGGTAAACAACAATAAGCGCAGCGCTGCCCTGAATGCAGAAATGTCAGGTTTTAACCAGGAATCTTTTTCAAATATACAGACTATAAAGGCATTTGATCTTATTCGTTTATATTGCAGGCGTCTGCGTGATTTACAGCAAAAATATCTCACAATGAAGCTCGAATTTAACAAAATGTCAATGGTCACTTCATTTATTATGTCCGTTGTCGGAATGGCAGTATCTTACAGCTGCTACGGCTGGGGAATTTACCGTGTCTGGAGCGGAGCGATAAGCTACGGCACAATGACTCTTTTCCTGTCCCTGTCAGGTCAGCTCACAAGTACGCTTAACGCTCTTATTTCTCTTGTTCCCACAGCAATCAACATCACCACCTCGGCGGGACGTCTCATGGATATACTGAATATGCCGCGTGAAGATTACTCCCTGTCGGACGAAGTTGCACGCCTTAAAGAGCATGCAGTTAAAAGCGGAATAACTGTTGACATTTATGATATGTCATACACGTACGCCAACGGAACACAGGTTTTCAAAAATGCGTATTTTATCGCCAAGCCACACGAGATAGTAGCACTTGTCGGACCTTCCGGTGAGGGAAAAACTACTATGCTTCGCATACTGCTGTCGCTGCTTCGGCCGCAGTCCGGTGAATGCACCGTGAGCACCAAAAACGGAACTTCTGAAATTTCATTGCGGCTCACCCCTGCTACCCGTTCACTATTTTCCTATGTGCCGCAGGGAAATACCATGTTTTCCGGAACTATCGCCGAAAATATGCGCAGCGTAAAACCTGACGCAACTGACGATGAAATTATAAACGCCCTCAAACTGTCATGCGCATGGGATTTTGTGAGCAAACTTCCAGAAGGCATAGACAGCTCCATAAAGGAGCGCGGAGGAGGCTTCTCTGAGGGGCAGTCACAGCGTCTCTCCATTGCCCGGGCGGTTTTAAGAAAAGCGCCAATCCTTCTTCTGGACGAGGCAACCTCGGCTCTCGATGTCGCAACGGAAAGAAATGTTCTAAAAAATATTATGCGTGACGATTACCCGCGCACCTGCATTCTGACCACCCACCGCCCTACAGTGCTCGGCATGTGCAGCCGCATCTACTCAATAAGTGAAAAACAGTGCAGGGTTTTAGACAACAATGACGTGCAGAAATTAATTAATGATTTTTAACCGCAGTATTCTCATATGTACACGGCGAAATAAAGCAGCGTACAGCCAATAAATTGCGCTCTTTCAAAAGCTGCCTTACGGCAGCTTTTGAAAAAAACGGGATACCCCATGCTGTTCATGGAGTATCCCGTTTTGTCGTAACATCTTTAAAATATAATATAAAACTCTCAACCGTTATCTGTCATATACGCATAAACAACCTGAAGTCCGCTCTCGGAACTTACGCTTATATCGCCAAGTCCTATATTATCACTCGGGTTATTATAATATGTGTACGCAATCTTTATCTCGCTGCCTGATGAAACTACAGGAGTTCCGCCAGAACTCTCATACTGCACCGGCTGGTTAAAGCCAAGCGTCAATAACTGCTCAGTGCATGTGTGGTCGGCAGAATGCGCCGCATTCACCTGAATTCGATAAGTCTGTCTTCCTTCCTGCGGACTCTGGTGTATAACCGTTGATACGGTATAGCACCCGCTTGCAGCATATACCCCCTCTGCTACATCATCACAGCCAATGACAACCGGTTTCTCATAGTTCATCATATACACTGTCCCTCCGATTAAAATCTTTTTTTATACAATACATTATAAATTATTTTATGTCAAGTACTACTACTGTACACATATTATTTTATGCCGCTTTTCAAATATAATTCTGTCAAATTTAACCGGCCTGCATTTTATGCTTTATAATCTGTTACATGAACTGATAAAACGGTTTATTATATAAATACTATTATTATAAATATTCTTCCTGTTATTATAATCTTTATGTTTTTTATAGGAATTAAGGATAAATTTTTCTAAAATACATGTCGGTTCCAACGGAAATGCTCCATATCGACATGTCCGTCAATAAATTGTACACCCTCGACCTTAAGCAGCTCTATCTGCCTGTTTATTCCACCAAAGGCAAACGCGCTCGAGGCATTCCCTGCCTTATTTACGACTCTGTAACATGGAATGCCTTCCGGGTCGGGGTTTGAGTGCAGCGCGTATCCAACTACCCTCGCCCACCTTTTGTTTCCGGCAAGCTCTGCCACCTGACCGTATGTCGCGACCTTTCCGTAAGGAATTTGTCTTACTACATCATAAATCTTTGAAAACACTTCACCGTCTGCCATTGTATTTTCCTCCACGCTCTATTTCCACGGACGCTTTTCTGAACTCACAACCTTCCACGGATTTTCTGCGGCGCGCGTCATCATTTCGGCAATATAAGCATCCTCAAGTGCTTCCCGCAGAGGATACACCTCATCTCCACCGTCAATATAATTTTTCATGCCTGCAAGCATTCTCGCTACTGCCGTCTCATCCTCACTTAATCCGCATATTCCAAACGGAGGAGCATAAACCGTTTCGCCCATAAATTTAACCGACAAAACCTCACCGCTGTCCTCATCTCTGTAAATATCCATTTTCGCAGATGCGGCAATATTATCGTCTCTCAGAAAATAAAAGGTATCCTCCATTAACTCGCCCCGCGTTCCGCGAACATTCATAAATCTGTTGCGTATACCGCTCCTGTACTGGTCTGACATAAAATCATAAAACGCTGTTTTTTGACTTTCATACTCCATTACAAGATGTTTCTCTTCCTTTTTGACAACCTCTCCTTTGGTAAGAATTTCATAGCGCGTCCTCGTCTCTGTAACCGGCATCATAAATGCTTTTCCTGCTATACGCACATCCTCAAGTCCTGTATCAAGCATTTTGCGTATAATACTTGCGGCGTGATAATCGTGCATATAAGACAGAGTCATTGAAACCGGC
>CASFUI010000001.1 GCA_949297565.1 uncultured Eubacteriales bacterium | reverse complement strand
ATCTTAATAGATGTACTTACAACTGTTCCGCCGAGAGAAATAACGGCAATATCCGTTGTACCGCCTCCAATATCAACAATCATATTTCCGCACGGTCTTGAAATGTCAATGCCTGCTCCGATTGCGGCAGCGATAGGCTCCTCTATAATCGCGACCTCTCTCGCACCAGCCTGAAGAGTTGCGTCCTCTACCGCCTTCTTTTCAACCTCCGTTACGCCTGAAGGCACGCATACGCTTATTCTCGGCTTTTTTAACATTCTCTTGCCGATTGCCTTCTGGATAAAGTACTTGAGCATCTTCTCCGTTACGGTGTAATCAGAGATAACGCCCTGACGAAGCGGTCTTACAGCCACAATATTGCCCGGAGTTCTTCCCAGCATAAGGCGGGCTTCCTCTCCTATAGCTTTAATTTTATTGGTGTCTCTGTCAAAAGCGACTACTGAAGGCTCCTTTAACACTACACCCTTTCCCTTTATATAAACCAAAATACTGGCAGTTCCCAAATCAATACCTATGTCAGTTGACAGCATAAAATTACTCCTTTCAATTATCATAAACTGTGCATTTTATGACTGTCTATCATTATATACAACATCTGATAAATTTAAAAGCCTTATTTTTAATAAATTTCCAAAAAATTTTCCTCTCAAAATAAGTAACAGTTCAGCCCGCGCCATTCGCAAAACCGCGCACGATGCGCGTCACCTCTTCATATTGACATATTTTTTTATCTCCTCAAGCGCGTCTCCAAACTTCTTAGATGAGGCAGACGGAAAGCTCTTCAGCAATGATTTCTGTATCTTTCCTGCTTTTTCTTTAGCCGCGTCAAGCTCAAGCTTAAGGTGCTCTATCTTCTGCTCCTGCTTCGCAAAATATTCTATCTGCTTAGCGGTTGCCTTCTCAGTAAACGCTTCCTTTGCCTCCGCAAAACGCTCGGTAAATTCCGCAAGCTCTCTCCTTATCATATCCTCATAGACAAGCAGCTTCTGGAAATCCAGAGCCTTCCTGAACGCAAACACCGCGTCCGCGACAGCGGCAGCAAGCACTACCGCCAGCAAAGCGGTCAGCAGATATCTGTTCATGCCGTCAATAAAACGCTCTATGGGTACATGTATAAATTTTACGAGCAGCACCGAGAGAACTCCCCAGAAAAGAGATGACGACAGACATATATAACCGTGAATATTAAACCTTTTATTGCTGTAATCCCAGTATTTCATATTAAATATAGCTTCCATACCGGCGCCTGTAATATACTCGAGAGCAGTAGCCGCAATCATTCCGCATATATAAACCAGAAATGCGTTGTCAGCGACAAGCAGTGTGGACAAAATAATCGTGAGCGCCCCGAAGCCGTAAAGCGGAAGAAGCGGCCCCTTAAGAAATCCCCTGTTTGTGAGTTTGCGCTTTGATACAGAAACAATAGTCGATTCTATACACCACCCCAAAAAGCTGTATATAAAGAAAAATGCCAGCCATTTCTCAAGCACAAAATACCTTTCCATAAAAACCTCCGTTCCTGAGCAAGCTTTTAGTAAATACAACAGCCGGATGCAGGAAGCTGTCCTACATCCGGCTTTACATTACAGTATATCCATTTTACAGATATTTTTTCAAAGTTTCTGTCTTGTCTGTCTTTTCCCACGGCAGGTCAAGGTCAGTGCGTCCAAAGTGGCCGTAAGCCGCTGTCTGCTTATAAATCGGACGTCTCAAATCAAGCATCCTGATAATTCCAGCCGGTCTCAAATCAAAGTTTTCTCTGATAATTTCAACAATCTTTTCGTCTGAAAGCTTTCCTGTCCCAAACGTATCTACCATAATAGATGTCGGCTGCGCTACGCCGATTGCATATGAGAGCTGTATTTCGCATCTGTCAGCAAGTCCGGCAGCCACAATATTTTTTGCAACATAGCGAGCAGCATATGCTGCCGAACGGTCAACCTTAGTGCAGTCCTTTCCTGAAAACGCGCCGCCGCCGTGTCTTGCAACTCCGCCGTAAGTGTCAACTATAATCTTGCGTCCCGTAAGACCGCTGTCGCCGTTAGGTCCTCCGATTACAAATCTTCCCGTAGGATTAATAAATATTTTAGTATCGGCATCAATCATTGCAGGGTCAACAACCGCGTCAATTACATACTTCTTAACATCCTCATGAATCTGCTCCTGTGATACCTCCGGGGCATGCTGTGATGAAACAACAATCGCGTCAAGTCTCACAGGTTTATTGTTGCTGTCATATTCAACCGTCACCTGTGTCTTTCCGTCCGGTCTTAAATACGCAAGCGTCCCGTCCTTTCTCACGCTTGTAAGCTGTCTTGCAAGCTTCTGTGCCAGAGCTGCGGAATACGGCATATATTCCGGAGTCTCGTTTGTGGCATATCCGAACATCATTCCCTGGTCTCCAGCTCCGATAGCCTCAATCGCAGCGTCATCATTTTCTCCGTTCTTAGCCTCAAAAGCCTTGTCAACACCCATTGCAATATCCGGAGACTGCTTGTCAAGAGCAACCATAACCGCACAGGTATGTCCGTCAAAGCCCTTTTCTGAGCTGTCATAGCCTATCTGTACCACAGTGTCGCGGACAATCTGCGGAATATCGACATTTGCCTTTGTGGTAACCTCGCCCATAACCATAATAAAGCCTGTGTTTGTAAGCGTCTCGCAGGCAACTCTCGAATAAGGGTCCTGCTCGTACATAGCGTCAAGTATTGCATCTGAAATCTGATCGCAGATTTTATCAGGATGTCCCTCTGTTACTGATTCTGATGTAAATAATCTCTTTTCCATAATCGTATCCTTTCTTTGTAAAATGAAGTTTATATAAAAAGTTTCATAATATAACGTATATCCGCGTGGAACAAAGAGTTCGCAAGCGAACTCTCTCGCGAGGCGCGGATTCGTAAGAATAATTGCCTTTCCGCTCCTCTGCGATCCTGCGGAGCATTTTTATTCTATAGGAAGTTCATAGAACTTTCCTAATAGAATAAAAAAACGGACCCTCTTAAAAGGACCCGCAATCACCAGATTTCGAAATCCTCTTATTGTTCGAATCTATCGCCCTCCGCACTCACAGTGCAGCCGGTTTAATCTTCGCTCAGGTTGGCACCTTCCTCGACCTGTATACGGCTCATCATATACAGTACTTGGGGTTGCCGGGCTTCATCGACCCTATGTGTCTCCGCCGCTCTAAATAAGGGATAAAATATCGTTATATTCAATTACAAATGAATATTACACAAACTTTACTATATAGTCAAGTATTTAATATCATAAAATTGACATTTACCCCTAAATTTCTTATAATTCACATAAGCATTACGGGAAATGAGGTTTTAACATCTATGCAGAATAATTCAACATCTGTCAGTAATAAAAACAGCGCCCAAAATAAGAGCCAGGAGAAAACTATTTTTATATTTGACGCCGAAGAAGGCATGGTGCTCTCCAGAGATGTTATAAAAAGCGACGGCTCGCTTATAGCCGCACGCGGAACAACTCTCGACATGGATATAATAGCAAAGATTTCAGGCTATCATATTCTTGAAATTAACATTGTTGATATTCCGCCGGCTCCAAAGGCTCCCGCCGCCGACACCTCTACATATTTTGAAAAGATACGCGGCAGCGAGCAGTTTAAAGCCTTCCGCAGTGAATATACCACGGGCGTATCCGATTTAAAAAACCAGTTAAACGATATCGTAAACCGAAACAGTAACGTTGACGAGGAATCGCTTCTCATATACCCGCTTTCGCTCATGTCAAAATATTCAAACAGTCTTCAGATGTTTGATATGCTCCACTGTCTGCGCCAGTTCGATGACCTTACATATGCGCACAGCATCAATGTTGCTCTTGTCGCTTCAATAATCGGTCAATGGCTTGGCTGCTCCGAGGATGACATACGTATTTTGACTCTGTGCGGACTGCTGCACGACATAGGAAAGATGCGTGTTCCCGAGGAAATTCTCAACAAGCCGGGAAAACTTACAGCAGCCGAATTTGATGTGATGAAAAAGCATGTAAATTTCGGCTATGATATTATCAAGGACAAAAACATTGACGCACGCATCAAGGAGGCATGCCTTCTTCACCATGAAAAATGCAACGGCACCGGCTACCCATTCGGTCTTACAAGAGACAGAATTCCTGATTTTGCAAAGATAATATCTATTGCGGATATATATGACGCCATGACCTCCGACAGGGTATACCGCGGCGCCGTATGCCCGTTTACGGTAATTCACCTCATGGAGCAGGAATGCTTTACTACACTTGATCCCGCGTTTGCGCTTCCGTTTTTAAAGAATGTTGTATCATCATACATTCACACAAACGTAAAACTGTCCGACGGCGAGGTGGGTGAGGTAATACTTATAAACGATAAAAATTTAAGCTGTCCTGTCGTAAAATGCGGCGGCGAATTTTTAGATTTATCCAAGAGACCTGATTTAAACATAACCGCCATACTTTAACGTCCATGCATATTTGTCTCTGTATAAGAATATGCTATACAAACAAATATGCAGGGGTTTTGCTTGAAAGGATATATTGAAGAACGTGCCGTTAAAACTGCCGAATACATTATTGAGACCAAGGCAACTGTAAGACAGACCGCAAGGAAGTTCGGCGTAAGCAAGAGCACGGTTCATAAGGATGTGACCTCAAGACTTGCCAGGATTAATCCTTCATTGGCCAAAGAAGCCAGGAAGGTTCTGGATATAAATAAACAGGAGCGACACATCCGCGGCGGAATGGCAACAAGGGAAAAATATCTCAGCGAACACGATACATAGCAGATAACCGCCGCATAAGCGGCATATGTAAAAACAATACGCTTGTTCACATAAGCATTATCAGCGATAAGCAGCATCCGTAATATAAAAGATGCGTATGACTAAACATGCATCCGTTTATATACAGAAGCTGCTTTTTTCGTATTTATAAAGTCGTTTTTAATTGACATAAATTTTTTAAATGTTATAATCGAAAGTGCAGGAATTCCTGCAAGTCAGATGCCTACGGACAGGTTTCGTGGCGCCTGACATAGCGCAGCAGCCGTGTGTACATTTGAACATGTCCGCGTATGCCGCTGCCATAAAAATATTATACGAATTGAGGTGAGACCATGTCTGACGACAGTTACGGGCGAAGTATTATAATTGTCTGCAAGAAACAGAAGAATATTAAAAAATGCCCATTGAAGCTTCTGTCTGATGGGTCTCATTTTTGCGGCTGTTTTACACAGCATTCTTTTTAATTCTTTTCTTCGTGCTTTTTTCAGGCAATTAATCATCATTCATCTAACTGCATTACGTTATTCTGCCATCCGGTTTTGTGTGCCGTGAGGCTTGGTTTTCTATGCGTTTTTTGCGCTGTGAAATTCCTGCTGTAACGAAGCTGTACCGTGAGGCTTATTTTGTCATGCGGTTTAACTGACATCGCCGACAGGCAGGAAAGGAGCATGAAATGGAAGAAAAGAACATCTTAAAGCCTACCGCAGAAGAAATGGCTTCAATTAAGCCTGACTATGAGAAAGAAATCGCTTCGATTATCAGAAGCAGCGCATCCCCTGTACAGATTAAAGACAGGCTGTTAGACTACCACGAAAACGATATTGCCGCGGCTCTTGACAATATGAGCGTAGCGGAACGCCAGCGCCTTTACCGTATTTTGGATATAGACGCGCTCTCGGAAATATTTGAGTATGTTGATGAGGAACATATTTCCGAATATTTCAAGGAGATGGATATAAAAAAGAGGACTTCTGTCATATCTGAAATGGATGCGGACAAGGCTGTCTATGTTTTAAGGCAGCTTGACAAAAATACTCGCGACGACCTTATTGAGCTTATCGGAAATGACGCAAGAAAGGATATTTCCCTTATATCATCTTTTGACGATGACCAGATAGGCAGCAAAATGACCACCAACTTTATATCAATACGCTCATGCTTAAGCATCAAGCAGGCTATGCGTGAGCTTGTAAAGCAGGCGGCGGAAAACGACAATATCTCGACGCTTTATGTTGTCGACGAAAATGATGTGTTCTGCGGAGCGATAACTCTCAACGATTTGATTATCGCGAGAGCCGACATGCCGCTCTCAGAGCTTATTGTGACCTCATACCCATTTGTGTACGCAAAGGAAAATATTGACGAGTGCATAGAATGGATTAAGGACTACTCAGAGGATTCTATCCCTGCTCTCGATGAAAACAACAGGCTTCTCGGAGTAATCACGGCGCAGGATATTATCAAGGTTGTCGACGACGAGATGGGCGAGGACTACGCGATGCTTGCAGGCCTCACCTCAGAGGAGGATCTGCACGAGCCTCTTAAGGACAGCATCAAAAAACGTCTGCCGTGGCTCGTCATACTCTTGGGGCTCGGACTCCTGGTATCCTCTGTTGTCGGAATGTTTGAGACTGTTGTGGCTCAGCTCACGATTGTAATGTGTTTCCAGTCTCTTATTCTCGATATGGCTGGAAATGTGGGAACACAGTCCCTTGCAGTAACTATCCGTGTACTTATGGATGAAGAGCTCTCGGCAAAGCAGAAGTTCGGACTTGTATTTAAAGAGGGAAAAGTAGGGCTTGTAAACGGATTTATCCTCGGCCTGCTCTCACTTGTATGCATCGGCGGATATATCTTCCTTTTCAAGGGAGAAAGCCTTACATTTTCACTCTGCATATCGCTCTGCATAGGAGCCGCGCTTATGCTGGCAATGTTTATATCAAGCCTTGTCGGAACTCTTATACCTATATTTTTCAAGAAAATAAATATCGACCCCGCAGTAGCATCAGGACCGCTGATTACCACTGTAAACGACCTTGTAGCAGTTATCACATATTACGGACTCGCATGGTTTTTCCTGATTGAGATTATGAAATTCTGATAAGTCTGTTTCGGCAGTAAATAAAAGCAGGCACAAGGAATATATCAGCCGCAATCCACGCGAACGGATTTGCAAGGCAGGCTCCGTTGTAGCCCATAACCGGCACAAGAGCAAGAGCTACAAATGTTCTCGCCGCCATCTCAAACACGCCTGCCAGAATAGCAAAGGTCGAAAAGCCCATTCCCTGAATGCAGAAGCGGATAACATTTACAAAGGTCAGAGGAATGTAAAACAGCGCACAGTACACGATATATCTGTGTGTAAGATTTATGATTTCCGTCTCACCCGCGTCAACAAACAAAAGCGAAATATAATTTGCGAAGAAATACAAAAGTATGAGCGCAGCCACGCTGTACACGATACCTATTATTCCTGCGGCGCGTATTCCCTTGCCGAGCCTGTCGTATTTTCCCGCGCCGACATTCTGCCCGCCGTAGGTCGCCATTGTTGAGCCAAGCGCGTCAAACGGGCAGCAGGTAAATGTAAATATTTTGGAGCCCGCCGTCATGGCAGCAACATAAACCGAGCCGAGCATATTTACGGCAGCCTGCAATATAACGCTTCCTATCGCTGTTATAGAGTATTGAAGCCCCATAGGTATCCCGTTCACACACAGGTTGCGCACATATTTTTTCCCAATTTTCCGTTCGGATTTTTCAAATTTTAAGATTTCATATTTTTTCTTCATATAAAGATAACATGCGGCGCCGGATACAAGCTGGGATATATCGGTAGCCCACGCGGCGCCCGCAACTCCCATATTGAAATTCAGAATAAACACGAAATCCAGCACTATATTTATAACCGCTGAAACCACAAGAAAATATACAGGCGTCTTACTGTCTCCCAGAGAGCGTATCACACCCGAAACCATATTATATAAAAACACGGTTGGAATACCGGCAAAAATAACAACAATATAGTCATACGCATACCCGAAGATATTTTCCGGAGTGCGAAGCAGCTTAAGTATAGCGCTGCACCCTATAACGGCTGCCGCCGTAAGGACAACGGCAAATACAGCGCTGCATATATAACCGTTAAATACATATTTTCTGAGCTCAGAATACTTTCCCGCCCCGAACTGCTGCGCCACGGGAATCGCAAAGCCGTTGCACACTCCCATACAGAAACCGATAATCATAAAATTAATTCCCGCCGTAGCGCCTACGCCCGCAAGCGCGTCCACTCCAAGCGTCTTTCCGACAATCATCGTATCTACCAGATTGTAAAACTGCTGAAACAGCATACCGAACAGCATAGGCACCGCAAAGCCTAAAATCAGCTTCATCGGAGAGCCCTTCGTCATATCCTTAACCATTTTTTATTTTCTCCTCTTATCCTTTTTCCTAAATAATCAATTTCCTGAGCGGCTTGTCGCGAAGAGGCGATGAGAAATCCGCGCAGGCGGTTTCTCATCTGCCATCAGAGCTTTTTGCTTTCACAATGCAGTCAAGAAACTGCTTTCCGTAACGATTATATTTATTCTCGCCCACGCCGTTTACCTCGAGCATTTCCTCTTTTGTGCGCGGACGCTTTGCGCACATATCGGCAAGCGTCTTGTCCGAAAATACAATATAAGGCGGAACATTTTCTCTTCTCGCAATTTCAAGCCGCACTTTGCGCAGCCTCTCAAACAGCAAAAGCCCATCGGCGTCAAGCTCTGAGGCGGCAGCGGATTTACTCTTGGCCGTTTTTTCAGGCTTTACAGCCTCTTTCCTCTCAGACCATTTTATTGTCATGCGCAGCTCTCCCGAGAGCAATCCCTGCGCCTCGTCTGTCGCTCTGAGAAGATGATACATATCGTCGCTCTCGGCAAGAATTCCCTCCAGAAGCATTTCCTCAATGACACCCTTTATAAGATTTTCACTGACTCCCCTGTAAATGCCGAAGGTGCTGTATCTGCTGACGCCGTAGCTTTTAAGCTTCGCCTTGTTTTCACCTCGCAGCGTTCCGACTATCACTCCCGCTCCGAAACGGGCATGACACTCATTAACGGTCTTTAAAATATTTACGGCAATATCCGTGACGTCACGCTCCTCAAACACCGCGGAGCAGTTGCCGCAGTTTTGGCAGTCGTTCCTTCCCGAATACTCGCCGAAGTAGTTAAGCATATACTCCCGCAGGCAATCCTTTGTATTGCAGTAATAACGCATCTTCTTAAGCCTGCGTATGTCATTTTCACGCACAGCCGCCTTTTCCTGCTCTGTAAATTCGCTGTTTTCACCCTTGCTGTCAATAAGAAACTCATTTATTATAACGTCCTGCGGCGAGAACAGCAGTATGCACTCCGCGGGAGCTCCGTCCCTGCCCGCTCTTCCCGCCTCCTGATAATAATTTTCAATACACTGAGGCATGTTATAATGCAGGACATATCTGACATTTGACTTATCTATTCCCATTCCGAAAGCATTTGTCGCCACAATCACAGGCGTCTCGTCATAAATAAATCGGGACTGATTTTCCCTTCGCATATCGTTGTCGAGCCCGGCGTGGTATCTCGTTGCGGCAACGCCGTTCTTTTTAAGCATAAGATATACCTTATCCACATTTTTTCTTGTGGCGCAGTATATTATACCGCTCTCCCCTCGATGAGACAGCACATAGTCGAGTACCTCGGCGTCCTTGTGCTTAGGGTGTCTTACCTCAAAGTAGAGATTTTCCCTGTCAAAGCCCGTAACCTTCACAAAAGGCTTCTCAAGCCCCAGCACACACGCTATGTCGTCCTTTACAGCCGCCGTAGCCGTAGCCGTAAACGCGCTTACCACCGGTCTTTTCGGCAGCATCTTTATCAGATTTACAATTTTAAGGTAGCTTGGTCTGAAATCCTGTCCCCACTGTGAAATGCAGT